>NZ_JAWYAJ010000409.1:1601-12045 GCF_034124845.1 Robinsoniella sp. | reverse complement strand
CAGATGTTTGCAAATGGTGAGGGTGCTATGATGATTACCGGAACCTGGGCACAGTCAGATATTGAAAAGAACAACCCGGAGATTCAGATGGGCATGTTTGCAATGCCAACAGATAATGGAGTTAATATGTTGATTTCAGGAATTGACCCTGGTATTGCAGCCATGACAGGAACAGGAAAAGAAGAGTATGCAGCAAAATTCCTGGAGTTTGTGACGAGAACGGAAAATGCACAGATTTATACCGATTATGATAAATCCCCAAGTCCGATTAAAGGGGTAAAGACAGACAATCCCACCATTGATCTGATGCTGAGCTACATTGAAGAAGGGAAAGCAATTCCCTGGTGGCGTGATTATATCAGTACGGGTGTAGTCAGTGATGAAGCCGATTTAGCCCAGGCATTTTTGATGGACGGCGATTTGGATACTTTCTTAACAGGTGAGGAAGAAATTGTACTGCGTAAGGAATAAGGAGAAAGCGGGATAAATTCCCGCCTTTCCTAAATCAGAGAAAGGAGGCTTATATGAGAAAGAACAGTATCAGCCACAAAAGAAATGTTTCTTATATGCCTGTCATCGCTATAGCGTTACTTTTATATACCGTATTTTTTATTGTACCGGCTGTTTACAGCTTCTATTTTAGCCTGACAGACTGGAATGGTTATTCTCTGCAATACAATTTCGTAGGCTTCAAAAATTTTGTGAAAGTATTTCAGGATAAAGACCTTTTTAATTCTGTTAAATTTACAGTTATCTATACGATAGTCATCAATGCCACAACGATTCCCTGCTCGGTGATTTTAGGTATTTTTTTGACAAAGAAATTAAAAGGTGTTAATTTCTTCCGTTCCGTGTTTTTTTATCCGGCCATTATTTCCATGTTATCTTTAGGCTTGATTTTTAATGAAATCTTTCGCAGGATGCTCCCTATGATTGGGGATGGTTTGGGAATCGGATTTTTACAGACCAGTTTGCTATCCACAAAGACTGGAGCGGTGATAGCCGTAATCCTGTTGGGGTTCTGGCAGAATTTATCTATTCCTACTGTTTTGCTGATTGCAGCGCTGCAGAGTGTACCCCAGGAACTGACAGAAGCGGCGAAGATAGACGGGGCAGGTGTGATGGACAGATTTCGCGTCGTGACATTTCCGTTTTTAGCATCTACCTTGGTGATCTGTTTCGTAAAAGGAATCCGGGATGCCCTGGTAGTCTTTGATTATATTATATCGCTGACTCAGGGAGGACCTGCTAAAGCAACCACCTCTATGGGATATAAGATTTATCTGATGGGAAGTACAGACATGAAGTTCTCCCAGGGATGTGCAACGGCAATTGTTCTATTTTTTATCATTGCCCTGGTATCGTTTCTCATCATGAAGGTAATCGGGAGAGGAGGTATTGAGCAACAATGAACAATATGCGGACGAAGAAAAGACTTACAAGTGTTTTGACCTACTTCTTTCTGGTTATCTGGTTTTTATGTATTGCCCTGGTGTTATATGTAACGGTAGTCAATTCTTTTAAGACACAGGTAGAATCCAGCAAAAGCTTTCTGACTCTTCCGGAGACATTTCAGTTTGATAATTATATTGCTGTATTCCAGAGAAGCGGATTTGTACAGGCAGTGGGCAATACCACCTTGTTTACATTGATTTCCATTGTCATCGTAGCTGTTTTCGTGCCGGCAGTGTCCTATGCGGTGAACCAGATTCTTCATCTTAAAACAGGAAAATTTTCTTTATACTATATAACAGCAGCGATGTTTGTTCCTTTCCAGATAGTAGCCTTACCTTTATCCATGTTTATGAAAGCCCTTGGTTTAGGAAACCGGCTCAGTATTATAATTATATTTGTCACGTATCCATTGATACAGGGAGTGTATCTGTGCAATGGCTATCTGAAGACAGTGCCAAAAGAACTTGCGGAATCCGCCTATGTGGAAGGTGCAGGCACCTGGAAAACCTTTTTTTCGGTAGTGTATCCAATCATGAAACCGATGACCGCCACCATCATTATCACCAATTTTTTGTGGATGTGGAATGAGTTCCTGATTTCTCTGATGATTCTGGGGGCGGACAAAAAGACGCAGACTCTGCCATTGTTCATCTACAGTTTTAAAGGACAGTACTCCATTGAGTATAACTTGCTGTTTGCGGCCATTGTATTGTCCTCTATTCCACTGACGGTAATGTATGTGTTTTTACAGAAATATATTGTAGCAGGTCTGGCTGGAGGAGCAGTGAAGGGATAAGAAGAGGATGATGTTATGAAGGGTTTACATTATGAAGGGAATAGACAGGCCAAGATCAGGGAGATGGAGATTCCCAGGCCTAAGCCGAAGGAAGTATTAATAGAGGTAACCTTATCTGCACTCTGCGGAAGTGAAAGAAAGGATTATGAACAAGGCTGTTCCTTCGTGTCAGGCCATGAGTTTGTGGGAATTGTAAGGGAAGCAAAGAACTGCAGAAATTCAAAGCCAGGTAACCGGGTAACGGTAAACGTAATAAAAGGCTGCGGGAAGTGCTATTACTGCAGAATGGGAAAATCACAATTCTGTGAGTCCATGATAATCTGTCAGGGAGGGCATGCGGAATATGTATGTGTACCCGAGGAATGCTGTCTGGAGATACCGGAAGACGTAGAGGATCGGGCTGCGGTTTTGCTGGGTGGCGATACCCTGGGGGTTGCATATCGTGCAGTACAGAAATTACCAGCAGGGATGGGGAGGGTGGCTTTGGTAATTGGGGCTGGTCCAATTGGTCTGGGCGCCGTGTCACTATTAAAATACTACGGATATTATGTTGTGGTCTGGGAAATGAATCTGGTGCGGAGGAATTATGCACTTCTGACCGGAGCAGATGAAGCAATTGATTCTGTTAATTTAAATTCAAAACAGAGGATAAAAGAATTGACGAATCATCTGGGAGCGGATGTGGTATTGGAATGTTCCGGAAATCCGGAGGGACAGAAAAATGCACTTCATGCTGTGAGGCCGGAAGGCACCGTGGTTTTCTGCGGAGAGAACTACAAAGGGCTGACGATCGTACCTTCCGAGGATATTATTCATAAGGAGATTACATTGACCGGAGCTTTTTATTTTACGGGACAGGATTTCTATAGTCTTTGTGAATTGTACAGGAGAGGATTTGAACCGGAGAAAGCAGTCAGCCATATCTGGAACCTTACCGAAGCCCCATTGGCATGTAAGATGTTTTTTGAGGGAAAAACCGGCAAGGTCTTGTTGGAGAGGAAGGTGTAAAATTGAAATGTTTATCTACCGTCATAGTGGGAATGGGAGAACGGGGAAAGGTACATCTCCACGGATTCCTGGAAAATAGAGATATGTTTGAAGTGAAGGGAATCTGTGACAGGAGAGATGTGCATCTTCAGGAGTCTGTAAAGCAGTATGGAATCAGTCCTGATATCTGCTACGCAGATGCAGAGGAAATGCTGAAAACGGTAAAACCCGATGTGATGGCATTTGTGACCATGCCTCATATTCGTCTGCCTTTGGTAAAACTGGCAGTGAAATATAAGGTGAAAGGTTTGCTTTTTGAAAAGCCAATGGCAGTTTCACTGGAAGAAGCAGATGAGATTGTCCGTTTGTGTGAGGCACATGAAATCAAAACCATTGTTTGCCACCAGCATAAATACCTCAATTCTTTCCTGGAATTAAAGAAAACTCTGGACAGCGGGGAACTGGGACAGATTACAGATATCCGTGCAAGCTGCCAGCCCCAGGCTTCTCAGCTTGGAACCCACTATTTAGACTACATGATATGGGCTAATGGAGGAAAACAGATTGTAAGCTGTGTGGGACATATACATGGCAGCTTTTATTTAGAGGACAGCCATCCTTCACCGGATTATGTTATGGGACAGTTCATTTTTGAAAATGGAGTGCGGGGATTATTAGAATGTGGGTATTGGGCGAAGCAGACAGAAATGTACCAGGCTGGTTTTAGCCATGGCAGCGGGGAGCCTGCCTATTGGACAGATGACAGGCTGATGGTCTATGGGTCAGCAGGATATGCCTGGGCTTCCTGCAATGGGAAATATGCAGTCTTTTCTCCGGAAACATCTCCTGAGATAAGGCAGGGAGATTATCAGGATTTTTTCAAACGGGAACAATTTGAAGCACAAGTCCGCTATACCAAGGAGTTTGGGGAGTGGATGATGGGAAAGAGAGAAGGACACGACTGCGATGTAAAATTAGCATATCATGGATTTGAGGTGCTGGAAGGCATTTATAGCAGTGCCCTTGACTGTACCAGAGTGGATTTTCCGTTGATTCTGCCCCGTAAGTATGAAGCATTGGAAGAATGCAGGAAAAGATTACATAGAGTCAATTACAGACAATGGAGGTAATTATGGATAAATGGTATAAAAAGCATTACCGGAGAACATTACTGGACATGCATATCGAAGATTGGAATGAAGAATTCCTGTCACAATATGACCCAAAGAAGTATTTTGAATTATTAAAAAAGGCTGAGATTACAGCGCCAATGATATACGTGCAATCCCATGTGGGACTCTGCTACTGGCCAACAAAGACTGGGGTCATGCACAAAGCATTCCTTGGTAAAGAAGACATGGTAAAGCAGGTTTTTGATATGTGCCGGTTGGCAGAAATGCCAACGGTTCTGTATTACAGTATCATTTTCAATAACCGGGAATATGAACGCCATCCGGATTGGAGAATGAAGGATGCACATGGACAGGATTCCAGGGCGAATGGAGGGCGGTATGGGTTGTGCTGTCCCAATAATGAAGAATACCGGGAGTTTGTGAAAGCGCAGATTCAGGAATTCTCCGAGTATTTCCAGTTTGAAGGTGTGTTTTTTGATATGACCTTTTGGCCGGAGGTATGTTATTGTGAATCCTGCCAGAAGCGCTGGAGAGAAAAACATCAGGAGCCAATGCCAGAGATAGTGGACTGGAACGATGAGAATTGGCTGGCCTTTGACCAGGAGCGCCATGAATGGATAAAGGAATTTGCTTTCCTTTGTACCGATGAAGTACATAAGTATTCTCCCGATGCAACAGTAGAGCATCAATATGGAAATTCCATTGCATTTTGGAGATTTGGAAATAATGAGAATGTGTCTATGGCAAGTGATTATATAGGCACGGACTTATACGGAGGAATCAGGCAGCAGTCCTTTGCGTGTAAAGCCTGGTATCATCTTTCCAAGAACAGACCTTTCCAGTATATGACAAGCAGATGCTATCCAACCCTTGCGGAACATACTTCTATAAAATCCTATGACCAGCTAAGGCAATGTGTAGCCATGACATATCTTCATCACGGTGCCAGCTTGTTGATTGATGCCATTGACCCTGTAGGAACCATGGATGAGCGGGTGTATGAACTAATTGGAAAAATCTACGGGGAAATGAAAGAATATGATCCTTACATGACAGTAGGAGAACAATTCTTTGACATCAGCCTATATTTCAATCTAAACGGTAAATATGACCCCAGACAAGAGGGCATTCATGTAATGGATCACCGCCTTGACAGAGATAAGGGCTGTGCAGGTACCATGCCTCATTTCGATGCATTGATGGGAGCTTCTGATATCCTTGCAGCCCATCATATTCCCTATGGTATAGTAAATAACTGGAAGCATGGGGAAATACAGAAACATCCGGTCCTGGCAGTTATGGATGCTCCGGGGCTTTCGGAAGAAGAAATAACGGATATGATATCTTATGTGCATGAGGGAGGAAATCTGTATTTAAGCGGTTACACAGATAACAGGCTTTTGCAGGAATTCTTCCATACAGAAATGGATGGATATACAGATGGAAGAATGACATATCTGGCACCCTGCGGGGAACCGGGGATTATGGAAGGATATAGTACCAGAAAATATCCGCTTGTGATGTTTGAACCTGCAGTAAAAGTAAAACCAGGATACACGGGAACCAAAATGGCCACATTGACGTTCCCCTATACAAAACCAGGCATTCACTGGTCTATGTTCCCTACGGATGTTCATGAGAATGAATATGTGGATGTAAATTCAGATGCATATCCATTTTCCACCATACATGCAAATCCACCTGGCATAGAGACAGAGATGCCGGGTATGCTGTATACTACCTGCGGGAAAGGAAAAGTCATATGGTCCGCACTGCCTCTTGAAAGAGCTGAAAGGTACCAGCATGGAGAGGTATTTGTAAATATAATGAAAATGCTTGCCGGTAGTTCGTTTTCCATTCAGGTAGACGCAAGTGAAACAGTAGAGAGTGTAATCTTCGAAGAAAAACCGGGTAAATGTCTGTTAGTGGGGTTGATTGAAACCAGAAACGGTTATACCATTGCAGACACCCACGATATAGAAATTGCATTCAAAACTCCGGAGAAACCGACAGAGGTATGTATGCTGCCGGAGAAAAAAGAAATACCTTATTGCTATCAAGACGGATGTTTAAAAATACATTTGGATAAAATATCAGTTTTTGCCATGTTAAAGATTCAGTGGTAAAAAGTTGTGAAGGAGGATGCTTATGGAAAAATTATTCGCACTGGATGGGAAGTTCAATCAATTTATGTCTAAGGCAGCAGACCTTCTGTTGTTGAATCTCATGTGGATAATATGTTCCCTGCCAATTATTACAATCGGGGCATCCACTACAGCACTATTTGACGTCCTGCTCGAAATGACAGAGGATGAGGAAGCTTATGTAGTCAGAACTTATATCCGATACTTTGCCAAAAATCAAAAAGAGAGTACAAAGCTCTGGTTATTATTTTTGACTGTACAGACACTGTTCAGTGCGCTCTTTGCAAGTGGCTTTCAGGTGGGAAGTAGTGTAATTGTAGCAGGGAGTATGATTGGAGAGGTATTTTTCCTGGTCTATACGTTTTTTGCTTTTCCCCTTTTAGCATGGAATGGTGACAGGAAACTAGGAAGTTTGCTGAAGAAATCAGCCTTCCTTGGTGTGGCGGCACTACCCTGGACGGGAGTGCTGCTCTTAGGGAGTGGTATTCTGTTTGCTGTCACACTATGCTATCCACTTCCAGCGGCTCTGTTGCTTCTATTTATAGGTGTGGCAGGTGTTTCTTATATGATGAGCGTCATATACCGGCATGTATTTCAGAAATATGGTGTGTTAAGGGAAAAGGATGTGCAAAATGAAGTTACGGTTGAAATTATAAAAGGGGAAGAAGAGATTGCCTTGTATAAGGAAAGGGCAGAGCACGTCAGAAAGGATGGATAATGATGGAGAAAGAGGAATTAGCGGTAAAGGCATTACAGACAGGTAAAGGTATATTTCGGTTGGCACCCACCTGGGTACCCAGGGCATTTTGCAGACCGGGAAAGAGGATTAAGCTGCATCCGGATGATTACTATGCACTGGGGGCAGAAAGGGGCGGTATCGATGAAAGATGGTTTGCATCCACAACCTGGGCGGAAAACGGAGAGGGGACACCAGAAGATGAAGGTATGAGCTATATTGTGGTGGATCAGGAAGGAAAAGAAAAAATCCTCCTGAAAGAGGCCATAGATATTTTAGGAGCAGAAATCGTGGGGGATTATCTGTGGGAGAAGTATAGAGGATGGCCCATGTTTTCCAAATTCTTTGACAATGCAGGGCCTCTACCTCATCATATTCATCACAGGGAAGAACACGCAGCCAGGGTAGGGGCATCCGGCAAGCCAGAGATGTATTTCTTTCCCTCCCAGGTTAATAACCATGGCGGAGAGTTTCCTTTTACTTTCTTTGGATTTAATCCGGAAACAGAAAAAGAAGAAGTATTAGATGTACTCAAAAATTTCACCAAAGGAGACAATAATATTCTTGGTTTATCCAGAGCTTATAAATTAGAACTGGATACAGGATTTGATGTTCCCCCCGGAGTGATGCATGCTCCCGGAAGTCTCTGTACGTATGAACCGCAGTTTGCCTCAGATGTGTATGCCATGTATCAGTCAGTGCTGCTAAACGGTCAGGTAATCGGAGAAGATTTGCTGTGGAAGAACACTCCTGAAGAAGAAGTTGGAAACTATGAATATTTGCTGGACGTGATTGACTGGCCGGAGAATGCAGATGCAGATTTCCATAAGAAACATTATATGAGGCCCAAACCGGTGAGAGTTGTAGAAGATATGCTGTCACAAGGGTATTTGGAGGAGTGGATCTGCTATAAATGCAGTACCGTTTCTGCAAAGCGCTTAACTGTATTTCCCGGACAGAAAGTGGTAATCAAAGATGCGGCTGCCTATGGTATTATATGTTTAGAGGGACATGGAAGTTTTGGACAGTGGAAATTGGAAACACCTGCCCTGATTCATCTGGGTGAATTGACAAATGATGAATTTTTCGTGACAGAACGTGCTGCAAAAGAAGGAGTAGAAATTATCAATGAATCCACCACGGAAAACATTGTAATTCTAAAACACTTTGCTGAAAATCCGGAGTTGGTTATGGAATAGTTACCGGTTACAACAAGTTTATGTAAGATACATTATAAATAATAAAGTAGGTAGAAAAGAATCCTATACCGTGAGGAAAATAGGATTCTTTTTTATGCCAATTTTGAAATTCTCTAAATGTTTAAAGTGTTAGAAATTAATATCTATACACAAAAAGTAAAACATAGTACAATGAAAGAGTATCGGAGAAAATGTGTTTTACAGGAAATTGGGGTTGTAGAAAGGGAAGTAAATGCCAGAATATAATTTATTTTTACTTAAACATGAAAATGATATCGCTGCATCTTTGCATATAGATTTAATGGATGGTTCTATCCGTAAGGTTAAAATAGAAAATGAAGAGTTGCTTCCACCAGGGGGCAATCTTTCAACAGAGGAGTTAAGGCGTTGGTGGATACGCAGGGCGGTCCCACAGCTTCGTGGAAATATCAAAAAAGTACTGGAAGAATCAGGTACGATTAATACACAAAGTTTACTGCTTCAAAATCTTGGAATCAGTTTGTCAGACCACTACTGGATATGTCCTGCCGATTATAGTTTATTATGGGAACAGATTAATCCATATGAGAATGATTTTCGGGATACCATAGGTGAGATACAGTTTCGCCCTTCCAGCCAATTTGATTATAATGGATCGTCATTTGTTCCGGGGGCATCGTTGCAAGGAGAGTTGAAGAAAAAATGGGTAATTGGTGATGACGGAGACAGATATTTGATAAAAGGAAATTATGGCTTGTCTTTCCAACAGAGCATCAATGAAGTAATAGCAACAAAGATTCATGAAAAACAGAATAAAATGCCCTATACAACATATGATCTGATTCAAATAGAATTAGACGAAGAACAGGCACTTGGCTGCATATGTAGAAATTTTGCCAACAAAAATGTTGAGTTTATTCCCGCATATGATGTGGTTTCAAGCGTTAAGAAAAGAAATGATCTTTCCGAATATGAATCCTTTATAGCTATATGCGGTATAAATGGGCTTGATAAAGAATATGTTCGAAGCTTCCTGGAATATCAAATACTGACTGATTTTATAATAACAAACACAGACCGGCATTTTAATAACTTTGGTGTTCTTCGTGATGTAAATACCTTAAAGTATATAGAAATGGCACCCATTTTTGACAGTGGTAACAGTATGTTGTGGAACCGTCGTTTTCTGCCGGAAAAAGAAAAAATAAAATCAAGTCTGTTTTCAGTTCCGGTGACATCTTTTAAAAATAGTGAACCAGAACTTCTAAAATATATAAGGGATTTCAGTGCAGTTGATTTGTCGAAGCTTCCATCTGATCAGTTGATTATGGATCTTTTAGACAAAGATAATATGGAAAGCAAAAGAGTGGAAAATTTGATGAACTGGTTTCATGCCAAAGTCGATGTAATTCAAGAATTGCAATTAGGAAAGAAACTTGAAAATGTGGCAGAAAGAAATTATATAAAGAAACCTAGGATTTCAAGGTAAAACAACTTGCTTTTACTACAAAGATACAGTGCATATTGGAAAAAAGACATCCGATGTAAAGAACATACGCAATTGCAGAGCGAGTGCTCTGGCTACTGAAAAATGTAGCCGGAGTATTTTTTTTCGTGGTGTAGTAAATGGCTATCTTCTATTAAAATTATGTATTGTTTTCGATAGGGCTAATGCCTAGAATCTAAGCGCTTACATAAAAACAAACAAATAATAGTTTTTCACGCTTTGTATGGGTTACTGGTGCATAATGATAGGAAAATAATACAAATTTATATATAATTTAAATTATAGAATTAAAAAAATAATCTGGAAAGAATAGCTAAAAGACAAGATATTAACCAGGTTGAAATTCATGAATTGGAAGAAAGGAGGGTCGCGAATTATTTATTAAATTTTTAATAATCTGTAAATAAAAATATGTATATGCAATTCACATTTAAATTATGCAATTCACCACAACTTAAGTAAAAGAATTTGACATTAATACGTTATATCATCTAAGATAATTTTTTGA
>NZ_JAWYAJ010000409.1:0-1591 GCF_034124845.1 Robinsoniella sp. | reverse complement strand
AAAGTTTGGGAGTGTGGTGTTATGCAAAAGATGAAGATTCAAGAAGCAATTACAAGAACTCAAGAATGCCTTAATTCTTTTTGGCAAAAAGACAGTTCTTACATCATCCGGCAATTAAGCGAAGAGGTTGTCTGGATTGGAGCATTAGAAAAAGAATTTAAACAAGGTAAGGATAAGGTCATACAGGATTTAGTAGAAACTAGTAAAACCAATCCTAAATGTCATTTAATACATCAGGAATTCCGGTGTGTTGCCCATGACAGGAATTCCTGTCTGATTATGGGACGTTACTTGGTGAGCACAGATCAGGGAACTCAACTACTATTGCAAGAGGAGCAAAGAGTGACGTTTAGCTGGCATTTGAAAAATGATGAATTAAAAATTATACATATACATATTTCAAGCCCTCTTAAATACTTAGGGGTCAATCAGCTCTTTTCAAGTAAGAAAGAAATGAATTATGAATATCTGAAAAAATTAATAGAAAACGAGAATGGAAAAGATCATCGCTTAGAAATTAGGGATACGTATGGAAGCATACATTATTTGAAAGAGTCAGAGGTGGAATATGCAGAAGCCCAAAATCACTGTACGTTGTTTCACACTGTTAGGGAGAGCTGTATTGAAGCCAGAATTTCCTGGAAAGAATGCCAGAATATCTTGGGACAAGAATTTGTTAAGGTCCATCGCAGCTACATGGTAAATCGTAGTTATGTTAAGATTTTAAGAAGTACGGAATTGATAATGTTATCAGGATCGCATGTTCCTGTACCAGTAAAAAAATATCAGAATATTTATAAAGAACTTATGTACGTTTGATTATGGGATGTGACTAACAAAATATGGGTATAAAGCAAAGAAATAAATTATGTAAAACTAGGAGGATCGAACATGAAGGTAAGTGCTTTGCAGAAAGAGTGTGTAAATATTAAATTAAATAAAATCAATGGGGATTATGCCAGATTGGATTATCATGTTCTCATGGAAACAATGCCAGGAACAGATAAGAACTATTTTGCGTTATGGCCGGCAGATGACAGTATAAAAGGTCCATCCATACCATGGAGAAAACAGCCTTTAAAAACTTATGTAATGCAATCAGATTTTCTAAATGGCACAATTACAATGGAGGATTTGGGCTTAATTGAAAGAGGATATATTATAGGATATTCTCTTGCTCCTTACGATCCTAATTCTAGAATTAACAATTTCTGTTCAACCGCATATGTTTCTTCATTAGCACCAGGAACAGAAATAATTTATAAGAATATCAGCATTGATATTGATTCTGTTCAGTCTACATCTGTCTTAGTTAAATATGATACTTGTGTAAATTATCGTCCCTTTGATAATGAAAATTGGATTGGAGTATGGGATGCATTGAATGATATATATGTAGATTTACCAAAATGCGCATGTAGAGTGGAAAGCAATGCTCAGTCAGGGGATATAGCGTTGGATGGCTTTCCGGTAGTAGTTGGGCATAGTTATATAGTAGGTTACTTTACAGGCGGATGGAATAATAAGATGAGTGCTTTGTCACGAAGCGGTTTAGCTGCGATTACAACCTTTACAACTGAGTAATCGTTCT
>NZ_JAWYAJ010000408.1:0-3547 GCF_034124845.1 Robinsoniella sp. | reverse complement strand
GAGATTCTGTGAATTGTTTCGGATAATGGCGCTTCTGGGGGCACAGATCCTGATAATCCCTGCTAATTTTACGGTTAATACCGGTAAGGATCATTGGGAAGTGCTTTTAAGAGCCAGGGCAATTGAAAATGGATGTTATGTAATTGCGCCGGGGCAGATTGGAATAAAGCCCAGTTATCAGGCGTATGGGAAAACGATGATCATTGATCCCTGGGGAAATGTAGTTGCTATGGCTTCAGACAAAACTGGGGTAATAACGGCGGAGATTGATCTGGAGTACCTCCGGTCTGTGCGTAGCCAGGTATATACGCTGGAGAACAGAAGGAGTGATGTCTATCAGCTTTCAGAGCGATAAAAATTGTTTCAATAAATCTATAACAGGGAAGAATACAGATAGCTCATTGGGGCATATCTGTATTTTTTTGCTTTTAATATTAGAAGTATAACTTTATTTATGCTAATTTATAAATATAGTGTAAATGTTTATATAAAATTTATAAATCTAATTAGAGAGGGAAATGAAATTTAACTGTGAATAATATATAAATTAGGAGATTCAATATAGTGCAAATAAACTAAAATGTATAAATGATAGCAAATAATCTAAAAATGTTATTGACTTTTGAGAAGAATAGTACTACTATTCTATTAAAGAATTTATAAATAAATATAAAATCTTTAATAGAACATTAGAGACATTTATTTGAAGGAGGATTTTAAAATGAAAAAACGTTTAGCAGCAACATTATTAGCAGTAACTTTAACGGCATCTATGATCGCTGGCTGTGGCAGTTCTGACAAATCAGCAGAAACTACCGCAGATAAGGGTACGGAATCAAGCCAGACAGCAACTGACGCAAAAGAAACAGACGGGAAAGCAGAAGACGGAAATGCAGATGAAGGAAAAGCAGAAGATGCAGGATCCGGCGAAGAGGCGGAGCTTACGGTTTGGGCATGGGACAAGGCATTTAACGGCAAGGCACTGGAGGAAGCAGACAAGCTTTATGACGGGGCAAAAATTAATTTTGTAGAAATGTCAAAGGCTGACTGTCTCCAGAAGATACATACCGTTTTGGCATCCGGTGTAACGGATGATCTTCCGGATATTGTAATCATCAGTGACCTTGCAGCTCAGGGATATCTCATGTCTTACCCGGATGCATTTCTGCCTATGGATGATGTAATCAATTATGATGATTTTGCCAGTTATAAAAAAGCGGCCGTTTCCTATGATGGTGTGGGATATGGAGTTCCGTTTGACACTGGTGTAGCCGGACTCTTTTACCGCACGGATTATATAGAAGAAGCAGGGTATACACAGGAAGATATGCAGGACCTGACCTGGGATGAATATCTGGCTATGGGCGAAAAGTTAAAAGAAAAAGGTCATATGCTGCAGACATATAATCCAAACGACATCGCAGAATTTCAGATCATGATGCAGTCTGCAGGGAAGTGGTTTACCGATGCGGATGGAAATGCTGATTTTACAGACAATGCCGCATTAAAAGAAAGCTTTGAGATATTCAAGACATTGAATGAATCCGATTACTGTAAGGTAGTCAGTGACTGGACTGAATTTGCAGGAGCAATTAACGGCGGAGATGTAGCATGTGTACTCCGTGGTTCCTGGATTTCATCTACCATCATGGCAGCGGAAGACCAGAGTGGTAAATGGGCAGTAGCACCGGTTCCAAAATTAAGTGCAGAAGGTGCAACTAATAAATCCAACCAGGGCGGTTCCAGCTGGTATGTACTGAAAAATGCTAAAAATGCAGAAAAAGCAGCAGATTTCCTGGCTAAGACATTTGCAGGAAGTACGGAATTATATAATACATTGTTAAAATCCAGCAACATCATGGGAACTTATCTTCCGGCTGAAAGTGTAGAAGCTTATTCAGAACCATCTGAATTCTACGGCGGACAAAAACTAAATGCAGATCTGGCATCCTGGTTAAAAGACATCCCGGCTGTTGATACAGGAGCCTTCTCAGCAGAAGCGCAGGCGGCACTCTTAGCTGTTACGCCGGAATATCTGGCTGGAGGCAATCTGGATGACTGCCTGAAAAATGCAGCAGAGCAGTTTAATCAGTCGATACAGTAAGTTCTGACGAATTACAAGGAGAAAAAAGTTTGGAACAAAAAGCGTTTCAAACTTACTATTGAAACAAATATCGTTTCAAACCTACTATTGGTGCAGTACCGCAGACTTGTCTGCGGTATGCAGGAGGTATAAGAATGGAAACTAAAGGAAAGAAAAAATACCGCCTGACAGGGTGGTCCATGGTAGCGATAGCGGCCGCTCTGGTTTTGATTTTCAGCTATGTGCCGATGATCCAGGCGTTTATCCTTTCCCTGAAAACGGGTAAGGGGGCTTCACTGCATTTCGCTGGATTGGCAAATTATATCAGAATGTTTAAAGACGCTACTTTTTGGACGACAATGGGAAATACGCTGCTCTATGCAGTAGTGCAGCTTCCTGTTATGCTGCTGGCAGCGCTGGTAATCGCCGTACTGCTCAATGACCCGAAGATGAAAATGAGAGGCTTTTACAGGACCTGTATTTTTCTTCCATGTGTAACATCTCTGGTATCCTATTCGATTTTATTTAAGAATTTATTTGCAGTAGACGGAATTGTCAACCAGGTGTTGTTAAAACTGAACATTGTAGACAAAGCAATCCCTTTTGTCCTGGATGCCGGATGGGCAAAAGCGGTAATTATCATAGCACTGATCTGGAGATATACCGGATATTATATGATCTTTTACTTATCAGCCCTTCAAAATATAGACAAATCCGTATACGAAGCGGCAAAAATGGATGGGTGTAACTTCTTCCAGTCCTTTTTCAAAATTACAGTGCCGCTGCTGAAACCGATTGTATTTCTGACCAGCATTATGGCATTAAATACAACCCTGCAGCTATTCGATGAGGTAGTAAACCTGACCGGAGGCGGACCGGGCAATGCAACCAGAACGATTTCTCAGTACATTTACGACCTTTCGTTTAATTATGTTCCAAGTTATGGATATTCAGCGGCAATCTCTTATGTAGTGCTTGTGTTAGTCATTATACTGACGATTGTGCAGAAAGGAATAACGGGTAGTAAGGATGAATAAAGTAGGCGGAATTTTCAAACATCTGTTTTTAATTATTGTGTCACTGGTTTCCATTTTCCCTTTTTACTGGATGCTGGTCAGTGCCACAAATGACTCCAAGGATATTACTATGGGAAAGCTGACCTTTGGCTCTTCTCTGATCAAAAACGTAACAAATGCGTTTGAGACAGCAGACTTGTGGGGCGCATTTTTAAATTCCACGATACTGGCGGTCATTATTGTAGTCATATCCCTGGTAATCTGTTCCCTTGCAGGATATGCATTTGTCATCTATCCAAGCAAAGGAAAAGATATTTTATTCATGGTTTTGATTGCGTCGATGATGGTTCCTTTTGCAGCAAAAATTATTCCCATGTTCCGCATGTTCTCGGAGATGAAACTGTTAAATAGTTACTGGGCGATCATTCTGCCGGCGATTGGTGCACCG
>NZ_JAWYAJ010000407.1:8888-10305 GCF_034124845.1 Robinsoniella sp. | reverse complement strand
TACCAGTGTGATCATCATGGTGATAAAAAATAAAAACATGGATGGCCTGATAAAATCCAGCAGGTTGATTTCGTTAATAATGTACCAGTCCAGGGTTGGAAAATACTTATATAGTATAATGGAATGGGACGTAAATCTGGATTCATCCCCGGTAGTGGGCTTTAATAAAGAAAATGAATCATATTGAGAGCCAAGGCTGATAGAATTATCGGAACTTCGCACTTTGCCTGTTTCATCTGCCATGAATATGTGGTTCGTGTCCGTAGCCTTATCCCGGTATATCTGGGAAATCGTATGTTCCGGAATGGATATTTCGATGTAACCCAATAGAGCAGCAGTCTGGTAATGGTAAAAGGGACGGATTAAAGAGACTGCAGCTATATTTTGATATCGGTTTGTCTGTGGATGTTTTGTGCGCAGTACCCAGACTGCTTCGGAATCCACAGGTACGCCTTCCAGAGTCGTATCATAAGGGTAAATCTCCGTAGTGGCTATCATATCCTTATCGGAGGAATATATCGTTACTGCATGTATAAAGGGAGTAGCCTGTACAATGCGGTTGATTTGTCCGGTTATATTTCTCTTATCATCCGCATTAAAATCAGTACGGTTGTCTTTGTATTTTCGCATCAGAGACTGGACTGTATTATCGATTATGATTGTTTTCGAATAATTTTTAGTAGATGTCAAATAATAATCAAGCTGGGAAGAAATATAGTCTAACTGCCTCAGTGCAGAGTTTGCTTCCAAACTGATAAAATGTTTATAAAAAATAAAAGATGTACTCAGAAGCAAAACTACCATAAATGCAATGGCAATGCCGGCACTGCTCAGGAAAAATTTAGATTGTATCGAAGCAGATTTTTTCTTATTCATTAAAAAATTCCTTTCCTATAAATATAGAGAATTTTATTATCTCCTATTATCTTCCTTATATTATATTATTTTAGACAAAAAGTCTACGTAAGGAATATGCTTTTTGTAAATGAAATGCAAAATGTACAAAAAAAATAGAAAATGACCATTCTAATTTACCGGAAAATTTTTTATAATGATTAAGACTTAAGAAATGAAAACTTAAAAAAATATAAAAAACGGAGGAGAAGAAGCAATGAGAATGAAAAAAGTAACAGCATTATTACTGGCAAGCGCTATGTGCGTTGGAGCTTTGGCTGGATGCGGCAGTTCATCCGACACAAAAGAAACAAAAGCAGCAGGTGATACACAGGCAGCTGGAGAAACAAAAGCAGCTGATGGAACAGATGCAGCAAAATCAGAAGGATCCGGTGATGGTGAAAAAGTTACAATCCGTCTTCTGACCAGAATGGCAGGTACTACAACTCAGGTTAATATCTATAACGATATCATCAATGAGTTTAAGGAAAAACATCCGGAAGTAACCATCGTGGATGATTCC
>NZ_JAWYAJ010000407.1:0-8878 GCF_034124845.1 Robinsoniella sp. | reverse complement strand
CTTTAGAATCCAGGGTGTTGCAAACCTTTCTGAGTATATTGATAACGGCATGATCTTAAATCTTCAGCCGTATTTAGAGGAAGATAAAGAATGGGGCGGCGGATTTACAGAAGGTTCCCTTGCATACTACCAGGTACCGGGACAGGAAGGAACTTACGCAGTACCAATGGAATCCGGACTGATTGGCGTATACTATAACGAAGATTTATTCAAAGCGGCAGGCGTTGATAAATTCCCGGAAACATGGACAGAATTTACAGATGCTATCACAAAATTAAAAGACAGCGGTGTAATCCCGATTGCTATGGGAGCTCAGAGTACTTACATGGCAGGACATTTACATGACCAGATCTTCTACAAATGGTTAGGAACAGAAGCAGCGAAACTGCTTGGAAACCGTGAAAAGAAATGGACAGACAGTGACGTCGTTGAAACCTTGCAGAAAGAAAAAGACTTAATTGATTTAGGTGCATTCGATGCAAGTGCAGCAGGTATCACAGATGATATCGCTATGACACAGTTCCAGCAGGGTGAAGCAGCAATGGTTATCACAGGCCCTTGGAACATTGGAGTATTCACAGATAAAGAAAAAACACCTGTAACTGACAGTATTAAAGTTGCTAAATTCCCATATTTCGAAGAGAAAGAGGAATTCAAAAACGAAGATATGCAGACATTAAGCCCATATATGGTAAATGGTAAATTACAGGGAAAAGAATTAGACCTGACAATTGAATTATTAAAAATGCTGACAAATAAAGACGCTGCTAAGAGATATGCAGAAGAAGCTGCTTTCTTAATCCCAAGAACAGATATTGATCTTGATGAAAGCAAATGCTCTCCATTATTTGTTGAAAATGTTAAATTAGGTGGAACCTCTACCGGTATCGGCGTTGATATATTTGACTTTGATCCATTGACATCTATGCAGGACAGAACCAGAAACTCCATCGTAAGTATGTTTACAGGTGCAACAGCAGAAGCAGCTGCACAGGAGATTCAGGGAGAAATTGATAATAACGCAAAATAGTGCGTGGTATCAGTCAGTAAATTAAATTCATAAATTCAGATACTGCCGGGGAATTTCTCCGGCAGTATATAAAAAATTTCACAATTCACTTTTGAGTATGTTAATGATACCACACTGATGCGGTGTGCTTTAAATTGAATTGTGAAATTTTTTGTCTAAAAGGAGGACAAAGATACGAATGAAACTAAAAAGTAAGAAGACCAAATTTTATATCTTTCTATTTATCGTTCCTGCATTAGTGATTTACCTTCTGTTTCAGATTATCCCATTAATCGGAGCAGTGTATTTTTCCTTTATTGAATGGAGCGGAATTGCAGGATCAGAACTGAAGTTCGTAGGATTCCAGAACTATGCAAATGCATTTAAGAATCCTGATTTTATTCTTGCACTTAAGAACATGTTAAAAATGGTAGTATTTAGTGTAATCTTCCATACGCCCATTGCTCTTTTAATGGCTGTGGCAATTAACACTAAATGTAAGGGATACCGTTTGTTTAAGGCTTTATTCTTTGTGCCGACCGTATTTCCGTTAACTGCAGTAGGTCTGATGTGGTATTTTGTATTTATGCCAACAGGATCCTTCAATGCATTATTAAAAGTTGTAGGACTTACCGATCTGGTTACCCCTTGGCTGGTTAACCCCGCATCTGCAATGAACGTAATCGTATTCGTTAATATCTGGGCGGGCGTTGGTTATTTCATGGTTATATTACTTGCCGGACTGACTACCATACCGGAAGATCTGTATGAAGCGGCATCCATTGACGGTGCTACAAAAATACAGCAGTTCTTTAAAATTACAGTACCAATGATGAAACCAACCATTTCTATGTGTATCTTACTGGATATCATCGGATCTGTAAAAGTATTCGACCTGGTATTTGCGATGACTGGTGGAGGGCCAAACGGACTTACCAATCTGCCCACAACGCTGATGTACAACGAAGCGTTTAAATACAGTCATTACGGACTTGGCAGTGCAATCGGTATTATCATACTGGTCATCTGTCTGGGCGGTACTTTAATCAGTAATAAACTTATGAGCAGCAAAGAGAACTAGGAGGTATACCATGAAAAACAAAGTGAAAAAAGAACGTAAAAAAATAACAGTGGGTACCGTGGTCATGTATTTATTCCTGATTGCAAATGCAGTAATGTTTGCAATGCCAATGGTTTTCACCTTGTTGTCTTCTGTAAAAACAAAAGTAGAAATCTTCTCCAAGCCATTTGCGCTTCCGGAAGTATTCCAGTGGAAAAACTACGTAGATGCATGGAACGGCGCCAACATGGGCCAGTATTTCCTGAACAGTATCATTCAGGCAGGTGCAACGGTTATCGTACTGGCAATTGTGGCATCCATGGCAGCATTTATGCTTTCCAGATTTGATTTTAAAATTAACGGATTTTTAAGTGTATTCTTTATGGTAGGTATGATGATCCCGGTGCATACGGTACTGGTTCCGGTTTCTTATATTATTGGGGCATTGAACCTGAAAAATAATATTCCGGCATTGATTATGATCTATGTTGCATTCAACCTTCCATTTAGTATTATCGTAACAACAAACTTTATGAAGGGCGTTAACAAATCTCTGGAAGAAGCAGCATTAATTGACGGTGCAACTTATTTCCAGATTTACCGTAAGGTTATGCTTCCATTATCGGTACCTGCTTTGTCCACAATTTCCATTTTCAACTTCCTGGGCGCATGGAACAACATTTTATTCCCTCTGTTGTTCATCAATGATAAAAATTTAAAACCAATCGCCTTAGGTCTGCTGAACTTTAACGGAGAACGTGGAAGTGAACATGGTCTTTTAATGGCTGCAATCGTTATTACAGTAGTTGTACCGCTTGTTTTATACCTGTTATTCCAGGAAAAAGTAGAGAGCGGTTTGTCAGCAGGAGCAGTAAAAGAATAAGCATTGCACATGGCTGAATAATCAGATATAATTTTAAATATATGCCCGGCTATATATCAAACCAGATCAATAAGGGCGGAAAACATCAGGAGGAATGGTACGTGGGAAATATCAGATACAGACAAATTCATTTAGACTTCCATACCAGTGAATATATACCAGAAGTAGGAAAAGACTTCAATAAAGAAGAATTTGCGGACACCTTAGTGAAAGCAAATGTAGATTCAATCACCTGTTTTGCAAGGTGCCACCACGGATGGCTCTATTATCCGTCAAAGAAATTTCCGGATTTAATTCATCCGGATCTTACAAACCATAACCTGCTGTTAGAGCAGATTGAAGCCTGCCATGAAAAAGGTATCAAAGTGCCGATCTATACAACAGCACAGTGGGATGGACGTATTATGAGAGAACATCCGGAATGGCTTGCTGTGGATGAAAACGGTGAATATATTGATACCCAGCATGTACCGGCACCTCATTTCTACCATACCATCTGCCTGAACAGCGGATATCGTGAATTCTTCAAGGAACATTTAGAAGATATGATTGACGTGGTAGGGGCAGACAAGGTGGACGGTATCTTCATGGATATTCTGTTCCAGGTGGACTGTAAATGTGAGCATTGTGTTAAGAAGATGGAAGAACTTCATGTGGATGTGGAAAGCAAGGCGGCACGCCTTCGTTATTCCATACATATGCTGGAAGAATTCAAGTCTGAAATATCAGCATTCATCCGTGAAAGAGCACCAAAAGCAAGTATTTTTTATAACAGCTCCCATGTTGGACCTGCTTATAAGGACAGCTTCAAGGATTACAGCCATTTAGAGCTGGAGTCATTGCCAAGCGGCGGCTGGGGATACGACCACTTTCCGGCAACCAGCCGCTATGCAAGAAACCTTGGAAAAGAGATGATCGGAATGACCGGTAAATTCCATACTTACTGGGGAGATTTCCACTCTCTGAAAAACCGTTCGGCGCTGGAGTTGGAATGCTTTAGTATGCTGGCAATGGGCGCAGGCTGTTCCATCGGTGACCAGCTGCATCCAAACGGCAAATTATCTCCTGGTGCCTATGACCTGATCGGGCAGGTTTACGGCAGCGTTAAGGAAAAAGAACCATATTGCCGCAGTGCATCATCTGTAGCAGAAATCGCAGTGCTCACACCGGAAGAGTTCTATCCGGAAGAAGAATACGATCTGGGTATTTCCCCCTCCCTGATCGGTACGGTCCGCATGCTTCAGGAATTATCCTACCAGTTTGACATTATTGACAGTCAGATGCCGATGGATCAGTATAAAGTAGTGATCTTACCGGATTGTATATACTACAATGCGGATTTGGATAAGGTGATGAAAGATTATATTGCTAAAGGCGGAAAAGTAATTGGTTCCTTTGATTCCTGTATTCCGAAGGATGGAAGTGAAAATATTTATGGCGTGAAATATCTGGGTGAATCGAAGTTCTACCGTGAATTTGTCATGCCGAATGAAGTAATTGGCAAGGATCTTCCAAAAGAAGAATTTGTCATGTATCTAAGAGGATTTGATGTGGAACCGGCAGGAGCCGAAGTGATAATGGATAAAATAGAACCTTATTTTGACCGTATCGGAAAAACCTTCTGCTCCCACCAGCATGCGCCGTCATCCGGAAAAGCAGGTTATCCGGCTGTCACGAGAAATGGAAATGCTGTATACTTTTCACATCCGATCTTCCACCTCTATCGTAAAAATGCAGCAAGATGGTGCAAATTGATGGTGAAAGATGCCTTGGATTTATTATTGGAGCACAAGCTGGTTAACCATGATGGTCCTTCCACGCTGATTTCATCACTGAATCATCAGGAAGCAGAAAACCGCGATATTCTTCATTTGTTACATTACATTACAGAAAAACGTTCTGAAGATATCTATACGGTAGAAGATGTGATTCCCCTGTATATGATAACAATGAAGCTTTATGTAGGAGAGAAAAAGGTTCAGTCCGTATCTCTTGTACCGGAAAACAATGCCGTCTCCTTTAAACAGGAAGGACAGTATATTACATTTACCTTACAGGAAGTGAAGGGTCACAATATGATAAGTATCCAATACTAATCAAGGGTGTGTTTTTCACAAAGTGTAACGTGGTCTAAATTAAAGAGCAGGATGCCGGGAGAAATCCAGGGTACAGCATTGCGCAAATTATTTGTGCAATGCTGTGCTGGCTTCCTGCTCTTTATGAAGTCATAAAAACAGAGAAAGGAATGCCAGCCGTCAAATTTTTAGGAAAAGGGCAGGCAGTTGGGGTATGATTATGATAGAGGCAGTTGTAAATAGCAGCGAGGCTTTTCAGGTAAAGTTTATAAGTAAAGAAGCATGGGTCCAGGCGGAATGCCCGGATTACGCGAAAAGACTTTTTCAGGGAGAATATCTCCAGGCATTTTTTTTGAAAAATTCAAATGAACAGATTGATTTATTAATCGGTTTAGGTGATAATGATTGTAGTAGTAAGGAAATCAAAGAAGTCTCTGCAAAGGCAGTGAAAGAGATGAAGCAGCACAATATCTGCGAGTTTTCTATAGATATGTCTTTCTTTATAGAAAAGAAAGGAATTTTCGCCATCCGTGAAGCAGCAGAGGGTATTCTGCTGGGGGATTATGAGGGTCCTTTTTTGGGGGATAAAGTTGGAGATAAAGAAAAGAAAGAACTGCAGGTATCGCTCAGCGGAATATCGGAAGAAGGATTAGAAGCGGCAAAAAAAGAGCTTGAGGCAGGAATTCATATCGGGGAATCCGTGGTATGGGCAAGAGACATGGTCAACATGCCCGGCAATCATTTTAAGCCTCTGGATTTTGCAGCAGAAATCAGCAAAAAGATGGAGAACACCGGGGTGGTCTGTGAACTGATTAGTTTGCAAGAATTAAAAAAACTGGAAATGAAAGGCCTTCTGTCTGTAGGGGAAAGCAGTTCCAATGAACCCTGTTTTTTCATATTCCGTTATCTGGCTGATCCCGACAGTAAAGAAATTACGGCACTGGTTGGAAAAGGAGTTACCTGTGATACAGGCGGATACTGCTTAAAACCTTCTAATTCCATGCTTGGGATCAAAGGAGATATGGCGGGAGGCGCCGCAGTTGCAGGTGCGGTACTGGCTCTTGCAAAAAATAAGGTAAAGACCAATGTGATCGGACTCATACCAATGTGTGAGAATCGGATTGCGCCCGGAAGCCTTGTACCTGGAGATGTAATATCTTCTTATGGGGGCAAGACCATCGAGATCTGCAACACAGATGCAGAAGGACGCCTGATTCTTGCGGATGCCGTTTCCTATGCAGTAAAAAATGAAAATGTAACCCGGGTTTTGGATATTGCTACGCTTACGGGAGCCGTTGTAAATATGTTTGGGTTCTCTACTGCGGGAGTGGTTTGTGATCATGATGGCCTTTTTGCAAGATTTAAAGAGGCATATCGGCTATCTGGAGAACGCTATTGGCGTCTGCCAGTTTACGAAGAACAGGAGCGGATGATCGAAAGCAAAATTGCAGATATCAGGAATATGGGAGAAAGCCATTGCGGTACGATAACGGCAGCCTTATTTATAAAAGCCTTTGCTGAGGAAAAACCATGGATTCATCTGGATATTGCAGGTACCGCATGGGTAGACAGCCCGCTTTTTGAATATCAGTCTAAAGGTGCTACCGGAGCTGGTGTTACTACTCTCTATTATTTATTTCCATAATTTATTAATCATGTATGATATCACTGTTATTTACGCAATGCAGTATTAGAGCTTACAAACTTATGCCCGGCTTCTGGGGCATGATATTGACTGAAGTAGAAAGGATAATGAATATGTTTTCAGTAAAATGTGAAGAACGGATTGAAAATGGATTTGCAGATATAGTATCGGCATATCCGGAACTATTTGAAAAAATAAGAATAAAATTACAGGAGTGTTCTCCTCAGGAGACACTTTTGATGAAATATTTATACGCAACTATGCCTCTAAGTGATCTGGGAAATTACTCCTTCGAAGTCTTTTTGGATTATGCGAAACAGGGTGCACTGCTGTGGGAACAGGGAGCATTTGCAGGAAAGTTGCCGGAAGATATTTTTTTGAATTACGTGGTTTACCATCGTATAAATGAAGAGGATATTTCTCCTTGCAGGACTTTTTTCTTTTCCTGTTTATCGGGACGGATTGAGAACAAAACGATGGAGGAAGCTGCACTTGAAGTAAATTACTGGTGTGCAGAAGAAGCTACATACCAGACTACCGATGACCGTACCGTTTCTCCCATGACCGTTTATAAAAGTGCTTTCGGACGCTGTGGGGAAGAATCTACTTTTACAACCAGTGCACTGCGAAGTGTAGGAATTCCGGCGCGCCAGGTCTATGCTCCAAAATGGTCCCATTGCGATGACAATCATGCCTGGGTAGAAGTATGGTGTGATGGTAATTGGCATTTCCTTGGGGCTTGTGAACCGGAAGAAATATTAGACAAAGGCTGGTTTACCAATGCTTCATCCAGAGCCATGCTGGTTCATTCCAGATGGTTTGATTCCGTCCCGGCAGAGGAAGAAGTCATTCAGAAGGACGGCATGGTAACTGTTCTGGGACAGCTTAAGCGTTATGCACTGACCGAAAAACTGACGGTACATGTAACCGACGGTAATGGAAAGCCGGTACCGGGAGCACTAGTAAAGTTTGAAATCCTGAACTACTCAGAGTTCGCCCCCATTGCGGCAATCTTAACTGACGAAAAGGGACAGGCGGGATTCTGTACGGGACTTGGAAGCTGTCACCTGCATGTAATAAAGGACGGGCTGTTTGCTGAGAAGTTAGTGGATGTAGAGAAACAAAAAGATTGTACGGTTTCTTTTGAGGCTGTCCTGGAAGGAGATCATTTATCTGATGCCAAAGCCGGATGCACACCAATGCTTCTGGATCAGTGGCAGGATTTCGACGTGATTGCTCCAAAAGATGCCAGAATTAATACCAAACAGCCCCGGAAAGAACAAAAAGAAAGAGGGGAAGTGCGCTTCGCAGAAGCAGCAGCCCACAGACAAAAAAAAGCAGCATCGTTCTACCAGGCAGAGAAAGCAAAAGAGATCTGCAGCACATACGAAAATGGGATAGATGAGATTTTAAAAGAGAGCAGAGGGAATTTTGAAGAAGTAGTGAACTTCCTGGAGTCTACTGAAGAAACAGACCTGAGAAAAGAACTTCTCCTTGCTTTGACGAAAAAAGACTACCGAGATTTAAAGAGTGATGTACTGGAAGAGCATTTAAGAGAAAGTAAAATTTATATTCAAAATGTGCCTCATGACATTTTCATCCGCTATATTTTAAACCCAAGAGTCTATATCGAACCCCTCACAAAATACCGTGCGTTTATACGGGAATTTTTTACAGAGGATCAGAAACAGGAATTTATATCAGATCCGCGCCGCATCTGGGAGTACGTGGAAGCTTCTGTAGGGGAAAAGAGAGACAGAGAATACGAAAGCCTGACTACATCACCCACAGGCTGTCTGCTCCTGAAAACAGGCAGCTATCAGTCAAAGAAGATTCTTTTTGTTGCAATCTGCCGTACCCTTGGCATAGCAGCAAGGTTAAACCCGGCTGATCTGGGTATGGAATATTATAAAGAGGGAGCATTTTGCCCTATTGTGGAAAATGCCGGAAAAGATTGTACACTGCGCCTGACAGCCGGAGACAGTACAAAATGGGTTTATTTCCAGAACTGGACGCTTGCTGTATGTAAAGACGGCGATTATCAGACGTTAAATTTGGCAGGAGAAGCATGGGAAGATGGCATGACAGTGGCGTTAGAGACCGGAATTTACCGTGTGGTTACCTCTAACCGTCTGCCAAACGGAAATATCTTTGCAAAGACCTATTGTTTTGCATTAAATCAGGGAGAGAAAAAGGAATTAGAGCT
>NZ_JAWYAJ010000406.1:0-5162 GCF_034124845.1 Robinsoniella sp. | reverse complement strand
ACAATTGTGTCAAGTGTTTTATCCCGAAAACATAATTGTTCACAACAAATTCACATTCTAATTCTGCATATTATCCTGATTTTTTGGATATAATCCTGAAATATTGTACAGATTCCATCTTGTAAAGTATTTTAATAAGTTTATAATTATTTTGTAAATAATATCATACTGTTTTGGTATTATATGAAATATCTATAAACGACTGGAGGTAAATTCAATGACACTAACGGAAAACTTTTTAATCCAATTTCTTCGAAGATTTGATGAATATCCTTTCTTAGTAAAACTAAGAGATGAAGAACATTTAATCGGTGACGGGACTCCCGCCTTTACGGTCAAATTGCAAAATGATATTCCAAAACAGGAACTGCTCACCAGTACTTCCCTCGCCTTAGGTGAAGCATATATGCGGGGTGATCTCGATATAGAGGGAGATTTGTTTGATGCACTGGATCACTTTCTGGGGCAGATGGGGAAATTTTCTACCAATCACTCTGCACTGAAAAAACTGATCTTCTCTTCACACTCGAAAAAGAATCAGCAAAAAGAAGTATCTTTTCATTACGATATCGGTAATGATTTCTACAGTTTATGGCTGGATGACACCATGAGCTACTCCTGCGGCTATTTCAAAAACGCGAATGATACCCTGTACGATGCACAAGTAAATAAAGTGGATTACATTCTGGAAAAGCTTTACCTGCAAAAAGGTATGAGCCTTCTTGACATTGGCTGCGGCTGGGGTTTTCTGTTGATTGAAGCTGCCAAAAAATACGGTGTGTCCGGACTTGGGATTACACTCAGCAAAGAACAGCAGAAAAAATTCCAGGACAGAATCAAAGAAGAAGGCCTTACCGGACAAATCTCCGTGGAACTGATGGATTACCGGGATCTGGCTAAAAGCGGCAGAACTTTTGACCGCATCGTAAGTGTAGGCATGCTGGAGCATGTAGGACGTGACAACTATGAACTATACATTAAAAATGTAGATTCTGTTCTGAAAAAAGGTGGATTATTCCTGCTGCACTATATCAGCGCCCTGCAGGAACATCCCGGTGACCCATGGATCAAAAAATATATATTCCCCGGCGGAACCGTTCCAAGCCTGCGTGAAATGGTCCATATTCTGGGAGACTATAATTTCTATACCCTGGACGTTGAGAGTCTCCGACGCCACTATTTCAGAACCCTTCGCTGCTGGAGCCAGAATTTTAACGAACACCGGGATGAGATCAATGATATGATGGGCAGTGAATTCACCCGTATGTGGGATTTATATCTGAATGCATGTGCAGCCACTTTCCACAACGGTATCATCGACCTGAATCAGATCCTGATCTCAAAAGGCATCAATAATGACCTTCCTATGACCAGGTGGTATTAATTTACTGAATCCCGGTATTATTTATGATCTGATTACTGATCTCCTGCACGGTGGATGACGGCGTATAGCTTTCCCCGCTGAATAAAAACTGATGAAGCTGGACAACATTACTTGCAAGATTCTTAGGAACTACACAGTCTCCTGCTGACGGTATATCTGCAGTATCTTTATCCATTGGGAAACCAGTGGTTTCTCCGATATTATATCCGGATATACCAGTTGCCAGCTTTATTAATTCGGTATTGGAAAGGCTTGTCAGGACCATAGGTAAAATTGTGTCGATTGCTTTATTTAAGGTAAGCAGATCAGTGGATTTTGCCTTTTGCATCAGCTGTTCCAATACTTTTCTCTGGCGTTCCGTACGTTCATAATCAAGTCCAATGTAACGGATTCGGCTGTATGCCAGTGCCTGCATACCATTCAAATGCTGCATTCCTGGTCCCGGAACATCCGGTGTGTCTTTTCCAACAACTTCCCGTCCTTCTACCAGATAGCCATTCAGCCACTTTACTTCCCCTTCTGTCAGTTCTATATCAACGCCGCCTAATAAATCTACTGCTTCTACAAGTGCCTGAAAATCAACGGTAATATAATCGCTGAGATTCAAATCCAGGTTCTTGTTCAGCATGTTCAAAGACTGCTGTGGTCCTCCAATGGAATATACTTCTGTTGCTTTTTGAAATCCTCCCTGAGTATTATCCAGGTAACTGTCACGGTAAACCGATGCCAGTTTCACTTCTTTTGTCTTATTATTGATGCTGCATATCATAATGGTATCGCTGTTGGCTCCAGATGACAGACTGCCTTCCCGGGAATCTACACCAAAAAATGCAATATTAGTATACCCGGACATATTTTTAAGCTCTGCAGGGTCCAGATTTGTATTGATAACAAGATCCTCTTTGGAAATATCATTCCGCTGGATCTTCGCAAATTTCACAAGAACAAACACGGCTGCCGCTCCAACGAGCAAAAGCAATACCAGCAGAATAAACGGCCACACTCTTCTTTTCTTTTTCCGCTTAGGCATCCTGCCATTCTGCGGATATCCTCCATATTGGTTATTGTACTGATCTCTTGAATCATTCATAATTTTCTCCTCTCATAAAGGCGGATAATTCAATGTTAAAACTGATGACTGTGGTATTATAACATTATTTGACTGCATTCGCTGAGATTTAAAGAAAGTTTAAGAAAGCTTAATGAAAACTACTGTTTCCCTGATAACTTTTATCTTTTCAATGCTTAGCGTACAATCCGGCTTCCGTATGTGAAAATTGTATTCAGGGCCTCGTTTAATTTTTCAGCCTCCGCCCGATTCCCGGCCATACAGAAAAGCTTATACCTCGTATCATGATCCAGAAGGATATGCTGCATGATACACAGCTTCTCTACCGGGCCAAATTTGTCCAGTTCCTGATAGAACTGTTCATGGATAAATAAATATTCATTATCATGTTCATCCATACTACACATTCTCCCCATATCTTTTATTTCCGCGAGCAACGAGCCAAACGGGCGCTTGCGGTACCATTTGGGGACTGTCACGGGGGTCAAAAACTCCGCTGTCCACGGCAGAATTTTTGAAAGTTTGCAATCAATGATTATAAATTTATATTTTACTATAATGCCCATTATTTTTCAATTATGACGGCAAAAATAGAAAAAGAATCTAATAAAATGACAATGAATTTCTAATATTCCTGTATCATTTGCACATGGTAAAAACAGAAGCTAAGGTATATAATATTTTTGGCAATTTTTACTACAGGGAGATGAGAAAATGAAAAAAAAGGTCAGCTTAACACTGGAAACAAGTGTCATTAAAAAGCTGCGGCAGTTAGCTGATTCTGATGAGCGTTCATTGTCACAATACATTAACATTGCGCTCAAAGCACACATCAAAAATCTGGGCACCGATTGATAAAAAAAGGAACGGTTCCGCTTCTTCAGCTTTCCCGTTCCTTTCCAGATCTAAAGAGATCTCCTATTCTTCTATAAAGTTCTCATAGCTGCTTCCACTACATGTCCTACCAGTACAGAAGTAGTTACACTTCCCACACCGCCAGGAACCGGAGTTATTGCATCCACGATTGGCTCTGCTTCATCATATTTTACATCGCCGCAGAGTTTTCCTTCTTCATTTACATTGATTCCAACATCGATTACAGTCTGCCCTGCTGACAGATAAGAACCGTCTACAACACCCGCACGTCCGGCAGCTACAATCACAATATCCGCCTCTTTTACAACAGAAGGCATATCCACTGTTCTCGTATGGCAGATGGTAACGGTTGCATTTTTCTTAATCAGCATCATAGCTGCAGGCTTTCCTACAACCAGGCTTCTTCCTACAACTACTGCCTTTTTACCGGTACAATCAATTTTGTAGTGATCCAGGATTTCCATACAAGCCTGAGGTGTACATGGAGGGAATCCCTGTTTCGTTCCGGCAAATACTCCTACCATAGAACCATCTGTAATTCCATCCACATCTTTTTCCGGTTTCAGTGCTTTGATTACTGCATCCTCATCCAGATGTTTTGGCAATGGACGGAAAATTAAGATACCATGAATTTTATCGTCTTTATTTACCCGCTCCAGAGTTTCCATCAGTTCTTCCTGTGTGACATCAGCAGGAAGGAGGAATTTTTCATAAGCTACACCCAATGTCTCACAGCGTTTTGTAGCACCTCTTTCATAAGATACATCATCCGGTCTTTCTCCTACCCGGATAATTCCAAGGGTAGGATTAATTCCTTTTCCTTTTAGCATTTCTGCATCTGCTTTAATTTTTTCATTTAAAGCAGCGGTTACTTCTTTTCCAAGTAATTGTTTTGCCATTTTTTATCCCCATTTCATAATTTTCTTTCAACTAATTGCCTCTGCTATTTCAGTCTTCCAAGCACACTTTTAAAGATATCATCTGCGATACTTGTATATTTTTCCAGCATGGCATCTGCTTTCTGATTTAACTCTTCTGCATATTCTCTGTTCTTCATTGATTTTGTATTAATATATACATTTAAGCTGGCACCTTCCAATGCTGCTTTGCAGAATGCTGCTCCAACACCAGCGTCACTGATGGCAAGGGTGCTTCCTTTTGCTGCAAATTCTACAATAATATCAATCGCCTCACAGCATTTTTCCATGATTTCCATCGGTACGGAACAGGCATCTTTTAGCACGATTTCCATAACACGTGCTTTTTCTGCTTTTTCTTCTTCGGTTTCACGAGGCATACCGTATGCTTTTGAAAGGGGTTCGAAGACTTCCGCATCTCTCTCGATTAAAGTTAAGAAATCCTTCTGAAGCTGGTCGGATTTTGCTTTTAACGCATACATTTCCTCTTCCACTTCCGCATATTTTTTCTTGCCTACCGTTAAACTTCCCACCATATTGCCCAGTGCTGTTCCGATAGCGCCAACTAATGCGGATGCGCCGCCGCCACCCGGAACCGGTGCTTTGGAAGCCAATACTTCTACAAATTCATTACATGGTACAGTTGAAAATCCCATAATAACCTCCTGGTGTTTTTAATATGAGGCGTAATAAATGAATACTACGCCCCTATGATCTGACTAGTGACACCCAGCATAAATACGCCAGTTTTAGAACAATCCGGAAATCTTTCCTGTCTCGTCTACATCGATTCTTTCTGCTGCCGGTACTTTTGGAAGTCCTGGCATGGTCATGATCTCTCCGGTAAGCGCTACGATAAAGCCTGCTCCTGCCGAGATCTTTAAGTTACGTACCGTTACTTCAAAGTCTGTCGGTG
>NZ_JAWYAJ010000405.1:0-13315 GCF_034124845.1 Robinsoniella sp. | reverse complement strand
TCCTGTTTTTTACCAATGAAGGCACGGAGAGTCATTTCGGAGCTGGTCCCGAAGATGCTACAATACAGTTACAAAAAGAAATGAAATTGGAGGATAAGAAAATGAAGTTTAAGAAAGTAATCAGTACAGCACTTGCATCCGTTTTGATTTTTTCCCTTGCGGGATGTGCCGGAGAATCGAAGGAGACAGGGAAGACAACAAATCAGAGTTCAGAAGCGGCGGCAGAAGAATCAAAGGCATCCGAAGATAATCAAAAATCAGCATCCGAAGAAGTAACTTTCCGTGTCTGTACATATTATGGAGGTGACAGTACTACATTTGCAGAGTTTGCAGCAGAGAAAATTAAAGAAAAGCTGCCTAATGTTACTCTTGAATTTGAGACGCTTCCATCCGACGGCGGACAGACGATTAAGACAAGAGCAGCTACGGGGGATCTGCCGGACATCCTGTTAGTAGATTCCGGGACAATTGATACTCTGGCTGAGAGCGGTAGCATATTGCCATTGAATGATTATGTGGAGAAATTTAACATCAAAGATTATTATACAGAAGCAATCATGGATAATTGTCTGTATTCTCCTGATGGAAATGTATATCAGTTCCCAATGGGAAGTATTTCTCCCATTCTGTGGTATTATAACAAGCAGATTTTTGCAGATCATAATGTTAAAGTTCCAGAGAATTTTGATGATTTATTGGCAGCAGTCCAGACATTTAAGGAAAAAGGCATTATTCCTATGGCAATGTTCGGAAAAGAACCATGGCCCCTTGGAGCGTTTTTTGACACCTTTGCGGTAAAAGAAAATCCGGGAGGCTGCTATGCTCTTTCCAAAGGGGAAGCAAAAGCGTCTGATGAATCCTACCAGAAAGTAATTGGCAAAATGGAACAGTTGATCCAGGCAGGAATCTTCCAGGACGGCGTTACCAATGCAGATTTTGATACGGCATCTGCCTTATTTAAAGAAGGACAGTCTGCCATGTTCTTAAACGGAAGTTGGTATACCGGAGAAGCAATTGAGGGTATGGGCGATAATGTGGATGTCATTCTTTCTTATCCTACGGCTGATGCAGGAAAAGAAAGCGAGAACCAGTACTGCATGACCGGTGGCGGAGATACCAGCGGAATGGCTGTCACAGCCAGTGCTTCCGATCCGGACCTGGCAGCAGAAGTTGCATTTTTGTTTGCTTATTACCGGGAAGTTGCTCAATATGAGCAGAAATCACTGGTTACCACACCTCTTCGCACCGAGGGGCTGACGCTGCAAAATGAACTGGATCCGATTTCTAAGAAATTATTGGATGTGATTCCGGAATTTTCTTATGAAACAAAGTTTTTACATACCCTTCCAAATACAAAGTTCGCTACCTCTTTTACAGAGGAAATGCAGAAATTCCTGGTAGGTGAAACAGTGGAAGATTTCACAGCAAATATCGATAAGAGCATTGAAAAAACAGTAAAATAGCTGATGTGGCAGGGCACAGAATATGCACCAACCATCTGTGCCCGTTATATTGCTTATATTGGAGGAGCGCTATATGAATAAAATGTTAGGAAATAAGAAGGCAGTTGCACTTTTCGCACTGCCGGCGCTGCTGGTGTTTACCATATTTGTTTTTTATCCCATATTGCAGACTGTATTTCGAAGCTTTTATGAATGGGATGGAATTAACCAGGCAGTGTTTAATGGTATTGAAAATTATAAGGAATTGTTTCAGGATGATTTGTTTTATGAATCTTTGAAGAACGGTGTTATTTTTGCAGGTATACTCATGGTATTTCAAGTAGGAGGTGCCACACTTCTGACTTTTGCCATGATGAACCGCAAAGTGAAAGGTAAACGTTTTTTCAGAACAGCATTTTTTATTCCGGTAGTATTGTCGGTAACGGTGGTATGCCAGCTGTGGTCTGCAATCTATAATCCCGAATTCGGACTGATTAACCATTTTTTTGAAATATTGGGGATCGGTTACCGGCAGGATTGGCTGTCTGATATGACACTTGCCATCTATGCCGTTACATTTGTCAATGTATGGCAGTACACTGGATATCAGTTCGCAATTATTTATGCAGGAGCTAAAGCCATTCCGGAAGATTATCTGGAGGCGGCACGGATTGACGGAGCTTCGGAATGGAAAATTAATACGAGAATCATTCTGCCATTACTTAAGGATACATACCGAATGTGCTTTGTATTTGCCATCACCGGTGGGCTAAATGCATTTGCCCATATGAATCTGTTAACAAAAGGAGGACCGGGAACATCCACTTACACGCTGACCTATATGACTTTCCGGAATGCATTTACCGTAGGGGAGTTTGGATACGGCTGTACTTCAGCGATTATTCTGGTTCTGCAATGCCTGATTGCCACGGTTATTGTAAATAAGATATTTTCCATCAAAGAAAGCGCTACATATTAGAAAGGAGGCATTGTGTTGAAAAAAGGAAAGACAGCCATTATTATGGCATTGTTAATTATTTTTAGTATCATCTGTATTTATCCTCTTATTTACCTGTTGTTTTATTCTTTGAAAACAAATGAAGAAATTTTCTTCTTAAATCCTTTTGGATTTCCGGCAAGCCCCCAGTTTGAAAATTATGTCAATGCAATTAACGCATTTAATATAGTGGGATTTTTTAAGAACAGTATCATTGTTTCGGTGGTTTCCATAGCGGGTGTTATGGTGCTTGCATTGCCGTTTGCCTATGCTGTTACCAGAATGAAATGGAGATTTAAAAATGCAGCATCTACATATATGACACTGGGTCTTTTTATTCCGATTCAGGTAATCATTATCCCGCTGGCGATCCTGGTGCGCCAGATGCATATGTCCAATACCTACTTTGCATTGATTGTGCCATATATCGCATTTAATATTTCGTTTTCCAGTATGATACTGGCAACCTCTTTCCGTTCCATTCCAAAGGAAATGGAGGAGTCGGCATTTATGGACGGGGCGACAATTTACCGTACCTTCTTTAAAATTATTATGCCTCTAGCAAAGCCTGCAATTGCTACTGCAATTACATTTATTTTTCTGGGGGTATGGAATGAATATACCGTGGCATCTGTATTTATCAGTAATAATGCAGTAAAAACTTTGCCGGTGGGACTTGCCTCCTTTACTGGGGAACATTCCACGGACTGGGGAGCGATGGGTGCCTGCCTGGTTATGGCAAGTATTCCTACTATTATCATTTATACCATTTTCAGTGAGCAGGTAGAGAAGGCACTTACCATCGGAGGAGCCGTGAAGGGATAGAGCGTGCCATTATATAGTACCCCGCTTTTTATATGGAAAAGGAGACAACATGAAAAATATATTACGTTATGACAGGCCCGCAGAAGCCTGGGAAAAAGGGATGGCTCTTGGAAATGGAAGACTGGGTGCCATGCTCCTTGGAGAATCAGATACGGAGCATATCTGGCTGAATGAAGATACACTCTGGTCTGGCTATCCCACAGATTATAATGATGAAAATGTATATGGGCATTTAGAGAGAGCCAGAGCCCTTATCTTTGAAAAAAAATATGAGGAAGCAGAAGAATTGATCAACCGCAAAATGGTTGGAATCTGGAACGAATCTTATCTTCCCATGGCCGATCTGTACCTTCATATGGATGAGCTAAAGGGAGAGAAAGAAAACTATTGCAGGGAACTGGACATCAGTACCGGGGTCAGCACGGTTAAAATATTAAAAAATGGTATCACATATGAGCGGACCGCTTTTTGTTCCTATCCCGATCAGGTGTTAGTTATCAGAATGAAAGCGACAGAGAAAATCCAGCGCTCCATAGACATTGGATTATCCAGCCAGTTGAATCACTGGATCACACAGGAACCGGATGGCATAGTTCTTATGGGCTGGTGTCCTTCCGTTGTAGAACCGGATTATTACCCTTCTCCGGATCCCGTATGCTATGAGCCCTATGAAACTACCAGAGCAATCAAATTTCAGGTACGTCTGAAGGTGATAACCAATGGAAAAATGGAGTGGAAGCAGGAGAGGCTTTTAGTCAGTGACACAGATGAAGTGTGTATCCTGGTTACCAGTGGAAATAGTTTTATTAATTATAAGGAAGAGCCCGCAGGGGAATATACCGAAAAAAATGCAGCCTGTATCAGCCGCGCTGAAAAGTGGGGATATGATGAACTGCTGGATCGGCACAGAACAGATTTTACCGGTCTGTTTAACCGGGTGGAGCTGGATCTTGGACATACGGAAAATGAAGAACTGAATATGGAGGAGCGGCAGATACGGTTCTTTGCGGGGGAAGCGGATCCGGAATTTGTAGCCACAGCTTTTCAATTTGGGCGGTATCTGATGATATCCAGCTCCAGAGAGGGAAGCCAACCGGCTAATCTTCAGGGCATCTGGAATCATAAACTGCGTGCCCCCTGGAGTTCTAATTATACTGTTAATATTAATACACAGATGAATTATTGGCCGGTAGAGAATTGTAACCTTTCCGAGTGCGCGCAGCCGCTCATTGCATTTATGAAAGACATCTCTGAAAGCGGTGAAAAGACTGCCAGTATCAATTATCACTGCAGAGGATGGGTGGCGCACCACAATGTAGATCTGTGGCGTAAAACGACTGCCGTAGGGTCCAGAAACGGAGAAGTTGATACACTGCCCTGGTCATTCTGGGTAATGTCAGGGGGCTGGCTCTGCCGCCATCTGTGGGATCACTACCTCTATACACAGGATGAGACATTTTTAAGGGAAACCGCTTTTCCTATCATGAAAGGTGCGGCACAATTTTATCTGGACTGGCTGGTGGAACATAATGGAGAATTGCTAACGATACCATCTACATCCCCGGAAAACCTGTTTCTGGATCAGGGCGGTGTATACGGAGTATCCTATGCCTGCACGCTGGATAATACGATTTTACGAGAATTGTTTGAAAATTGTATCAAAGGAAATGAAATTCTTCATGAAGAAGAAGATGTCTTTCTGGATGTGATAAAAGCTGCATTGCTTCGGATACCTCCATACAAAATAGGGAAATATGGGCAGCTTCAGGAATGGTATGAGGATTTTGAAGAAAATGATCCCCAGCACCGGCATTTATCACTCCTCTATGGTTTGTATCCATCGGATCAGATTACGGTGGAAAAAACACCGGAATTGTGTGAGGCTTGCCGTGTGACCATGAAGCGCCGTGGAGAAGAAGGTGTACCCTGGAGCAGAGCCTGGAAAGTAGGGATTTTTGCCAGACTTAAAGATGGAGAGAAGGCATATGAGGAAGTCAAGCGATTCTTACAGCCGGCAGATTCCAATGAAATTTCCTACACAGACGGCGGAGTTTACAGTAACCTGTTCTGTGCAAGGCCATTGGAGGTAGACGGAAACTTTGGATTTACAGCTGGAATTGCTGAAATGCTGGTACAGAATCACCTGGGCAGTGTAGAATTTCTCCCTGCGATTCCGAAAGAGTGGAAGGATGGTTATGTGAGAGGACTGAAAATCAGGGGAGGGCAGGAAGTAGAAATTAAATGGAAAGATGGAAAAATTGTGTAAACTGTTACGAACTGTTAAAAAATTGGTGAGAAAAAGGAGAGATAAAAATGCCAATATTGGATATGCCTCTTGAAGATTTAAAAAAATATAAAGGAAGTACGCCAAAACCGGAAGACTTTCACCATTACTGGATGCGGGCAGTAATGGAAATGGAGGAAACCGATTTCAATCCCCAGTTTGTTGAGTCAGACTTTAAAGTGCCGTATGCCAAATGTTATGATTTGTTTTTTAATGGAGTGAAAGGTGCCAGAATACATGCAAAAGTGCTGATTCCAAATACAGCAAAAGAAGAAATACCCGGACCCGCAGTACTGACATTTCATGGGTATACAGGAAATGCAGGTGACTGGATGACGAAACTGCCCTATGTTGGTGCAGGTTATTTGGTTGCGGCACTGGATTGCAGGGGGCAGGGAGGAATCTCGGAAGATGTGGGAGGCATAAAGGGAAATACCATGCACGGACACATTATCCGCGGTGTAGACGGAGATCCGGATAATATGCTGATGCGAAATATTTTTTTGGATACGGCGAGCCTGGCACGGATTATAATGGATTTGCCCATTGTAGATGAAAACAGAGTAGGTACCTATGGGGTATCTCAGGGAGGCGGGCTTTCCCTAGCTTGTGCAGCATTAGAACCACGGATTGCCAGAACGGCGGTGCAGTATCCATTTTTGTCAGATTACAAAAGGGTTTGGGAAATGGATCTGGCAAAAGATGCCTATGAAGAACTGCAGACCTATTTTCGTTTCTTTGATCCGCTGCATGAGAGAGAAGAAGAACTGTTTAAAAGACTGGGATATGTGGATATTCAGCATCTTGCGCCACAGATTAAAGGAAAGGTACAGATGGCGGTTACATTAATGGATAACATCTGTCCTCCCTCCACCCAATTTGCAGTTTATAATAAGATCTGTTCCGAAAAGGAAGTTTATGTGTTTCCTGATTTTGGGCACGATATTCTGCCTGGGCAGGATGACAGGATGTTTCAGTTTTTGATGGACCTGTAAAAACTGTCATCTGCACAGATCAAGTAATTTTCAGACACCTAAACAGTGGGATACAAATTAAGAAATCTGTTGGATGCCCGAAATATTGGAATCAATCAACATAGAATAATTTGTATGGTAAATCACAAATCCCGGTTTCCCGCCATTGGTTTTCTTAACGTGTTTCTTTTCCACATAATCAATTTCAACTTTTTCTGCACTGCGGTTTTTGGAATAATATGCAGCCAGCCGTGCAGCTTCTTCAAAAGTGCGGTCCGGGAGTTCTTCGTTGTTTGCCTTTACGATTACATGAGATCCTGGCGCCCCCTTGGCATGGAACCACCAGTCATTTCCGGTAGCTATTTTAAAAGTAAGTTCGTCATTCTGGAAATTGTTTTTACCAACGTACATGTGATAACCGTCACTTGACAGGTAGTGAAACGGCTTTGAAGTAATCTTAACTTTTTTACCGGTATATTTTCGTTTGATATAGCCGTAATCCATCAGTTCTTCTTTTACCTGAACCAGATCTTCTTCCGATAGAGCTATGTCCAGGGAGGTGCTGATGGATTCCAGATGTTTGATTTCATCCTGGGTCTCTTCAATGAGATCCGTGAGTGCTTCAAAGGTACGCTTTAACTTGTTGTATTTATCAAAATTCTTTTTTGCGTTTTCCTGTGGTGTCAGGGTCGGATCCATAGGAATCGTTATCATTTCGTTGGTATAGTAATTGAGAGCCTCTAATTTCTTTGCTCCTGGTTCCAGGTTATATCCATAGGTGTTAATCAGTTCCCCATATACCTTATGTTTATCACGCTTTTCGGTATCCTTAAGTTGTTTCAGCTGTAGATCGTATTTTTTTCGGTTACGCTCCAGGGCAGTCTGAACAATTCTTCGGAGATCGGAAGATTTTTGTCGGATACGGGTTATGGTATTCTTAACGGCATAGTAATTTTCCAGCACTTCTGAGATCGTGGGATATTTTGCAGTAGTCTTGTCCTGGTATTGGGTCAGCTGAATACTGGAAAAGTCCACAGGCTCTTCACCCTGGAAAATAATATTGGGGGTGAAAGTACCATTTTTAACATCCTCCATAATAAAGGAGAAAATACGGTATAAGTGGGTTAATTCCAGCTCACTGAAGCTATTCGCGCTCTGGGCAGATTCCAGGGATGCACGATGGCATATTTCTTCTGCCGTAAGGGGGCTGATGCCTGTGAAAGTAGTATAGAGTGCTTTTGCCAGCGCCATTGGCTTTGCGGTTACCTCTGTTACGAAGGTTTCCGCAGAAACCTCCAGCGGATTCCATTTATGCTGGGTCTCCGGGATAAAGTAAGTGCGCCCCGGCAGTACTTCACGGACAGAGCTCATCTGCAGGGAAACGTGTTTGATACTGTCGATAATCATACCTTCTTCGTTGCAGAAAATGATATTGCTGTGTTTTCCCATGATTTCCACAACAAGGGTTTTCCTGCACACATCACCCAGCTCATTTAAATGTTCTATTTCAAAATTAATGATACGTTCCAGACCCGGCTGCCAGACCCGCAGTATCTTGCCGCTGCCGATGTGTTTTCGAAGCAGCATGCAGAAATTCGGTGCAGTCATAGGACTTGGCTTATTTATCTGAGTGAGGTAAATAAGGGGCAGACTGGCACCTGCCGATATCAGCAGGCGGTATTGGTTTTTTTGATTCTTTATGGTAAGCATCAGCTCGTCATTTTCCGGCTGGGCAATTTTGTTGATTTTACCGCCGCATATGGTGTCATTTAGTTCCTGAACCATATTGGCAATTACAATTCCATCTAAAGCCATGTTTGTCATCCTCCTGTTGTGATACATGTTTGTTACTGTTTACTCCGTGACCAGTAACTGCATAAATCCATTTAAAATCGCCTTTGGCGATAGGATTTATGCACTCCTGAATCACTTTCTCACGCAAAGTGCAGTAAATGCACAGTACTGCCTGAATTGTAACACATGTTTTCATATATGTTATAACAGTATAGCAGAAACCATGGTGAAAATCCAGAGAAATTGATACCTGAGCGTGTTTGGATTTGCCGCCACTTTATTGGCTCCGACACCGTGCAGCCAAGTGCACGGCACGGTCTGAACAGTAACTAAAAATTTACTGCTGAAACCTTCTTTATAAAATAACGCTTCTCATCCCTGCGTGAAAGCGCTATAATAAGTCTTAAAATAACTATTTAAGAACAGACCCCATGAACGAGGAGACACATGCAGATATGCAGATAAACAGATTATTCGAAATCGTATATTTATTATTGGAGAAACAAGGAACTACAGCGCGGGTACTGTCGGAGCATTTTGAAGTTTCGGTCAGGACAGTTTACCGGGATATTGATACTCTTTGTCAGGCAGGAATCCCGATTTACACCAATAAAGGCAGAGGCGGCGGGATTCATCTGATGGATAATTTTATTCTTGACAAATCTGTTTTGTCCGATATGGAACGTCAGGAGATTCTCTGGGGGCTTCAGGGACTGAATGCAGTTAAGGCAGCTGATAATGATGAAATACTATCCAGAATGCGGTCGCTGTTCGGAGCACACAAAACAGATTGGGTACAGGTGGACTTTTCAGACTGGACCGATGAACGGCAGAAGGTCTTTGCAGATATTAAAGAAGGAATTATTTTAAAAAAAGTAATCGTTATAGATTATTATAATTCTGCAGGCGTAAAATCATCCAGGCAGGTTGAACCGCTGCAGCTTTGGTTCAAAGATAAAAGCTGGTATCTGAAAGGATTCTGCAGAAAAGCGGGAGAAATGCGTTTGTTTCGGATTTCCCGGATGAAGCAGGTTAAGGTATTGGACGAAACCTTTGACCGTGTGCTTCCGGCACAGGAGTCCAAAGAGAAAAAAGGATACCGGGATAAGAGTTATATGGTAGAAATTACACTGCATATAGATGCATCCTGTGCCTATCGGGTGTATGATGAGTTCGAGGAGTCTCAGATTCAGATTCAGGAGGACGGCAGTTTCCTTGCCAAATTAAAATGTCCGGAAAATGAATGGGTATATGGCTATATCCTCTCCTACGGACCCTTAGTCCAAGTGACTGCCCCTGAGCATGTGAAAAAGCAGGTGCGGGAAAGGCTTGCAAAAACTTTAGAATTTTATTCCCGCGGGCAATGAGCCAAACGGACACGCTGGCGCGTCCATTTGACTTTGAATAATTGTTTTAATATGACATGCAGTTGTCAGGTTATACCTGTTATACTCTTTTTAACCGGTGAGAAATGATACCGTCAGAAAAATAGAGAATAAGAGAGGTAATAACCATGGACTATGAAATCGTTTATTTAGAAGAGAAAAGAGCTGCAGGATTAAAAACCAGAACAAACAATGCAAGCCCGGATATGGGCGCAGAGATAGGAGAACTTTGGAAGCGTTTTTTTGAAGAGGGTATCTTTTTTCAGATGCCGGGAAAAGTGAATGATAAAAGTATCGGATTATATACAAACTACGCCGGAAACCATATGGATGACTATGACATGTATGTCTGCTGTGAGGTGGACACATCGGTGCAAATACCCGAAAATCTGGAAACGACGATCATTCCCAAAGGAAATTATGCCAAGTTCATTGTAAAGGGAAATATGGTAACTGCAGTTCAGGAATTCTGGATGAAACTCTGGAGTATGGACTTAAAGAGAACCTATGTGGCAGATTTTGAGGAATATCAGCCGGGAGGCGATATGGACAATGCTGAAATTCATATGTATATTGGAATTGAGTAGCATAATCCTGGACAGTAGATCTAATCATGCTGTCCGGCACTGGAAATAAAAGGGCTGTTTTTCAAAGAAAATCCCTCTGTCAGCAGCAATGTCATTCTTATTTAAATGACCTTGCTGTCAGCAGGTGGGATTTTTTTGTAACAGCTGTTATTTCATTCTAGCCGGGATTTTGCTGTTGACTACACATTTGATATGTTTTATAATGTTTTTAATGTGGCGGCATGTGCCACAAAACTAAAAAAAGAGAGCGAATGAAGATGATTAAGAGCATGACAGGCTTTGGCAGGTGTGAAAACCTCCAGGGCAGCAGAAAATTTACAGTAGAAATGAAGGCAGTGAATCATCGTTACTTCGACGTGAATATCAAGATGCCCAAGAAGCTGAGTTTTTTTGAGTCAGCGATCAGAGGGATGCTTAAGAATTATATTCAGCGGGGGAAAGTAGACGTTTTCATTACATATGAAGATTTTACCGAAGAGAACTATTCGTTAAAGTATAATGAAAATATTGCCGGGGAATACATTCGTTATTACAAACAGATGGCGGAGACATTTGGCCTGGAAAATGATATCAGGACTTCAACACTTGGAAGATGCCCCGAAGTATTTACAATGGAAGAAACGGCAGCAGACGAGAAAGAAATCTGGGCAGTGCTGGAAGCAGCTTTGGAAGGAGCCAGCAAACAGCTTGTGGATGCCAGAGTAAAAGAGGGTGACGCGTTAAAGGCAGATCTCTTTCATAAACTGGACAGTATGCTTGCAGATGTGGCCTCTGTAGAAGAACGTTTCCCTCAGATTATGGCAGCTTACCGTGATAAACTCAGTGAGAAGGTAAAAGAACTGTTAGGGGATTCCCAGATTGAAGAGGGAAGGATTGCGGCAGAAGTAGTATTGTTTGCCGATAAGATCTGTACGGATGAGGAAACAGTCCGGTTAAGAAGCCATATTGAGAATATGAAATCCTGTCTTACAGAAGGCGGCAGTGTAGGCAGAAAGCTGGATTTTATTGCACAGGAAATGAACCGTGAGGCAAACACAATTTTATCTAAGGCAAATGACCTGGAGACTTCCAATACGGCTATTAATTTGAAGACAGAGATTGAGAAGGTCCGGGAGCAGATTCAAAATATTGAATAAGGTGGGAAAATAATTTGGCGAGATTAATTAATATCGGCTTTGGTAATGTGGTGAATACAGGCAAAGTCATAGCAGTCGTAAGTCCGGAGGCGGCACCGATTAAAAGAATGGTCCAAAATGCAAGGCAGACCGGAAAAGCAGTGGATGCTACCCAGGGAAGAAAGACCAAATCCGTAATTGTAACCGTGGATGATTTTATTGTATTATCAGCGTTACAGCCAGATACAATTGCAAAAAGATTTTCACTCAATATAGAAGATAAGCCAAAGGATGAAGAAGATGAATAGAAAAGGAATTTTAATTGTTTTATCCGGATTTTCCGGAGCAGGGAAAGGCACTTTGGTAAAGGCATTATTAAGTAAATATCATAATTATGCCCTGTCCATTTCAGCCACAACAAGAAATCCCAGGCCGGGAGAAGAAGATGGCCGGGAATATTTTTTTAAAACAGTGGAAGAATTTAAAGAAATGATTGCAGAAAATGCGTTAATTGAATATGCCCAGTATGTTCAGAACTATTATGGCACTCCAAAAGCATATGTGCAGGAGAAGCTGAATGAAGGCAAAGACGTTATTTTAGAAATTGAAATCCAGGGAGCTCTTAAGGTAAAAGAACAATTTCCGGATACACTGCTGTTATTTGTAACGCCTCCAAATGCCCAGACGTTAGAAGAGCGCTTAACCGGACGGGGAACGGAGACGGCAGATGTAATTCGTGACAGGCTGAGCCGCGCCAGCGAAGAGGCACAGGGTATGGAAAAGTACGATTACCTGGTAGTCAATGATAAGCTGGAAGATTGTGTGGAAGAAATGCATGGAATCATTCAGAGCGAACATTTTAAGGCATCAAGAAATAATGAATTTATAAATACCATAAAAAAAGATTTAACGCGTTTTGCCAGATAATATTTCAGGCAGACCCATTTTGAAAGGAGAAATTATATGTTACATCCATCTTACACAGATTTAATGAAAGTTGTAAACAGTGAAGTAGAAGAAGGGGATACACCGGTTGTAAACAGCCGCTACTCCATCGTACTTGCAACTGCAAAGCGAGCAAGACAGTTAATCGGAGGAGCAGAAGCGCTTGTGTATGACAATGGCAAAAAGCCGTTATCCGTTGCGGTAGAAGAGTTAAATAAAGCTAAGATCAAGATTTTGAGCGAAGATGAGACACCGGAAGATGAATTAGAAGTTCAGGCTCAGACAGAAGAATAAAATAACATTTACCCGATAAACAAAAAAGGATGTTTCGCTGTAGTGCCATTTTGACAGGCCTTGCAGTGAAACATCCTTTTTGACCCTCGCGGCAGTCGCCAAATGGATCCGCCAACGGATCCGCATGGCGACTGCCCGCGGGAATAATCAATGTGATTAAAATATCTTGGTGGTCCACTGGGTACAGTCCCAAACCTCCGTAACCACATCCTGATAAAATTCCGGTTCATGGCAGATCAGAAGAATACTTCCCTTATACTCTTTCAAAGCCCGCTTTAATTCTTCTTTCGCATCCACGTCCAGATGGTTGGTAGGCTCGTCAAGGAGCAGAATATTTGTTTCACGGTTTATCAATTTACAAAGGCGGACCTTTGCCTGCTCTCCACCGCTCAGAACCCTTACCTGGCTTTCAATATGTTTTGTGGTCAGCCCGCATTTTGCCAGAGCGCTGCGGACTTGGTACTGGGTCAGTGAGGGATAGTCTTTCCAGATCTCTTCAATACAGGTAGTGGTGTTTCCAGGAGCCATTTCCTGCTCAAAATAACCGATATAAAGATAATCACCCAGTTGTACGGAACCTTCCAGAGAAGGAATCTGCCCCAGAATACTTTTTAAGAGAGTAGTTTTACCAATTCCGTTCGCTCCGATCAGCGCAATTTTCTGTCCCCGTTCC
>NZ_JAWYAJ010000404.1:0-5043 GCF_034124845.1 Robinsoniella sp. | reverse complement strand
GTGTCCGGAGATGATGAGGTGGGAATTGTTACGAAAGCATTTAATCTGATGGTATTCAGCATCAAAGAGTACATAGAGAAAATCACCCTGAGCATGGAGAAGGAACAGAAGATGATGGAACGGGAGCTGCTTATGGAGACTCATTTAAAGGATGCACAGCTTAAATACCTCCAGGCACAGATCAATCCCCATTTTCTGTTTAACTCCCTCAATGCAGGGGCACAGCTGGCGATGATGGAAGATGCAGAGAAAACCTGCCTGTTTATTGAGCGCATGGCTGATTTTTTCCGGTATAACGTCAGGAAAATGACGGAAGATGCTACCCTGGAAGAAGAGATCGAAACAGTGGACAACTATATCTATATTTTGAATGTGCGGTTTGCAGGGGATATCCATTTTATAAAAGAAGTAGATACCTCTTTTCACAATGTAAAGATACCCAGCATGATCCTTCAGCCCATTGTGGAAAATGCGGTGAATTACGGAATCCGGAATATTGAATGGGAAGGTATGATCCGCATGATTGTAGAACGTGCAGATGGCGGTATAAATATCCGCATTACGGATAATGGAAGGGGAATGGAGCCGGAACGCATCCGGGAAGTCATGGAGAAAAAAGCGGCAGGAACCAGCATGCAGACGGATTCCACGGGCATTGGTCTGGATAATGTAATCAACCGTCTGGAGCTGTATTACAATACGAAAGGCATACTGTCCATACATAGTGAAGGAATCGATCAGGGAACGGAAGTGATGCTGAAAATTCCGCTGAAGCAGTGCAGGGGTATGGAGGAAGAGGAGGAACAGGATGTATAGAATACTATTGGCTGATGATGAGGGGATCATGCTGGAGTCTCTTAAAACTACAATCGAATCCAACTTTAAGGGACAAGTAGAAATCGCCTGTGCCAAAACCGGCAGGGCTGTGATCGAACTGGCGGAAACCTTCCGGCCGGATATTGCATTTATGGATATCCAGATGCCCGGAATTAATGGGATTCAGGCGATGAAAGAAATACAAAAGTTCAACAACAGTACCATATTTATCGTAATAACTGCGTATGATAAGTTCGGCTATGCCCAGGAATCTATTAATCTGGGCGTATTGGAATATCTCACGAAGCCGGTAAACCGGAAAGTAATTATAGATGTGCTGGTACGGGCAATGGGGATGGTAGAGGATGAACGGAAAAAGCGCAGTGAGAATCTGAAGATACAGGAGAAGCTTGAGACAGTGATTCCGATCATAGAGAGCGGATTTATTTACAACCTCCTGCTGCAGGATGGATTTTCCACGGATACGGGAAATTATAAAGAACTCCTTGATATTGAAGAAGATTATGGATTTATGATGGTAATCCAGTTCGGGGAATCTATTGAAAACGGGATGCTGACAAATGCAGTGGGCATGAGTGTAAAAGCACAGGGATTTTACGGGGATTTCCGGGAAGTTGTAAAAGGGTATTTTCAGTGCTGCATCGGACCCATCATGTCTAATAAAATAGCACTGTTTGTACCCTGGGGCCAGCATGTACTGGAGTATGAAGACCGGATACAGGTCATTGAGAAAATGAGGAATCTCATCCGCCGATTGGAAAAGAGCATCGACGCCAGATTCAGAGCCGGAATCGGCAGGGTAAAATCCCTGGATGAATTGCAGGATTCTTACAAAGAGGCGGTAAAAGCCCTCCAGGAGGGGAAAGGCCGGGTGGCACACATGGAGGATCTTCCAATTGGCTGCGGTTACGATGGAGATTATCCGGCAGATACGGAAAAGAAGCTGTTTCAGATGATTGCCAAGGCAGATCTTGGGGGAGCCAGAACCCAGGCAAATGTTTTCTTTGACTGGATGGTACAGAACTACGAAGCATGCAGGGAAGATATTCAGATCAAGGTGCTGGAATTTGTCATGGTTGCAGAAAAAGAAGCGTTTTTACATGGGGGAATGACGTATGGGTTCCGCTACCGCCGGGACTATCTCTCCCAGGTAACGGGATTTGAGGATTACCAGGATCTGCGCAGATGGTTTCTGGATAAAATCACAGAGGTTTGCCACAATATTGTGAAAAAGCAGGAAGAGCAGACCGAGAGTATGGTGTGGAAGGCAAAACAGTATATTCAGGAGAATTATGCCAGAGATATTTCCCTGGATGATGTCTCCAAAGCGGTAAATATCAGCCCGTATTATTTCAGCAAAGTATTTAAAGAAGAAGCCGGAGAGAATTTTATTGAATACCTTACGAGAACCAGAATGGGAAATGCAAAAGAGTTTTTAAAGAGATCTGATTTGAGCATTAAGGAAATCTGTTTGATGTCTGGATATGGAGATCCGAATTACTTCAGCCGCATTTTCAAAAAACAGGAAGGGGTAACGCCCAGTGAATATAGGGAGAGGTTAGGTGGATGAGAAAAAATGAAGTGAAACTACTGGCATTTTGTTTATGCATCTGTATATTGCTTGGAGGGTGCGCGGATAAAAATCCAAAAGAGTTACAGCAGGAGGATTCAGGAAGCAGCAAGATCCAGATTGGATTTTGTTTTGATTCCTTTGTAATCGAAAGGTGGCTCAGGGACCGGGATGTATTCGAACGATTTGCCAGAATGAAGGGGGCAGAGGTAAATGTCCAAAATGCAAATGGAGACGTGGAACAGCAGATCGCCCAGATTGAATACTGCATTAAGAAAAAAGTAGATGTTCTGGTGATCATTGCCGTAGATGGAAAAGCCATTTCTGAAGCCACGCAAAATGCAAAAGATGCGGGAATTAAGATCATCGCCTATGACCGGTTAATTGAAAATGCAGATGTGGATCTTTACTTATCCTTTGATAATGAGGAGGTGGGCAGGCTGATGGGAGAGGCTATGACAGAAAATCTGCCGGATGGCGGCAATATCTTTATGATACAGGGACCGGAGACAGACCATAACGTCTCTATGGTGGCCAAAGGATTTCTGGAAGCAATTGAAGGGTCCGGGCTGAATATTGTCTACAGCGCCAATTGCGAAGGATGGCTTTCCGAGATCGCATACGATGAGGTGAATAAGGGGCTTGAGAAAAACAGAGAGATCGCAGGGGTCATGTGTGGCAATGATGACCTGGCAAATCAGGCGTTTCGCGCATTGGCGGAAAACCGGATGGCAGGGAAAGTGGTTCTTGTGGGGCAGGACGGGGATTTAAGCGCCTGTCAGCGGATTGTGGAAGGAACCCAGGCAGCAACCGTATATAAATATGTAGATATATTGGCGAAGACTGCTTCGGAATATGCTGTTAAAATGGGAAAAGGGGAAGAAATTGAGACAGATGAGACGATTTATGACGGGTCCTATAATGTACCTTATAAAAAGCTCATGCCGGTAGCTGTGAATAAAGATAACATGAAGCAGGAAATCATTGACCGGGATTTTCATACGGCGGAAGATGTATATCTGAATGTGAAGGAGCCAAACACGAGTGAATAGCATATAGTATTTTTTTGCAGCAAAAATGTCCTGTATTTTCAGGGCATTTTTTTTCATCATAAAAATCTGCAGAATGTCGCAAACAAGTCCTGTCTCTCAGGTGGTATATTATGGGTGTAAAGAAAAACAAGCAGATAACCAGGGAGGTATTAGAATGAAAAGAAAAGTTGTGAGTATTTTAACAGCAGGTGTAGTAGCAGTGAGTATGCTGGCAGGATGTGGCTCGGCAAATAATACGGCAGCAACGTCAAAGGACACGGCAGCAGCTACAAGTGAAGCGGCGGAAGCGGCAGACACAAAGGCGGCGGAAAGCCAGGACAGCACTCAGGCAGATGCAGATACGCAGGCGGAAGAATCCGGGAATGCCGGAGGCGGTAAGCTTGTAGGGGTGGCAATGCCCACGAAGGATCTCCAGAGATGGAATCAGGATGGTTCTAATATGGAGGCTCAGCTGAAAAAAGCAGGCTATGAGGTTGATATCCAATATGCCAACAACGATGTGGCAACACAGGTTTCCCAGGTGGAGAATATGATTTCCAACGGATGTGAAGTCCTGGTAATTGCTTCGATTGACGGGGAATCCCTTGGAACACCTCTGAGTCAGGCAAAGGAAGCAGGCATTCCGGTTATCTCTTATGATCGTCTTTTGATGAATTCTGACGCAGTCAGCTATTATGCTACCTTTGATAATTATAAAGTAGGAACCAAGCAGGGTGAATACATAGAGGAAAAACTGGATCTGAAAAATGCAGACGGTCCGTTTAACCTGGAAATATTCACAGGTGACCCTGGTGATAACAACGCAAACTTCTTCTATAATGGAGCTATGGATGTCTTAAAGCCTTATATCGATTCCGGTAAGCTGGTAGTACCATCCGGTCAGATTGACTTTGCAACCGTAGCAACGGCTAACTGGTCTACAGAGACAGCCCAGAACAGAATGGATACCATTATTTCCGGAAATTATGCAGACGGATCGAATAAACTGGATGCGGTACTCTGTTCCAATGACTCCACAGCCCTTGGTGTTGAAAATGCACTGGAAGCAGCAGGTGTGGCAGAATGGCCAATCATAACCGGCCAGGACTGTGATATCGCCAATGTGAAGAATTTAATCGCAGGCAAACAATCAATGTCCGTATTCAAGGACACCAGAGAATTAGCAAACCAGACCGTTAAGATGGTAGATGCTATTATGCAGGGGAAAGAAGCAGAAGTTAATGATACCAAGTCCTATGATAACGGAACCGGAATCATTCCTACCTTCCTCTGTGATCCAATTGTTACCACTATGGATAACTATAAAGAATTATTAATAGATTCCGGATACTATTCCGAAGATGACCTGAAATAAATGCCATATAAGGGCGTTGCAGAAGGCGTATCACGCTCTGGAAGCAATGCCCTTTCTAAAAGAACAGGAGGGATTCAATTGGCAGGTATATTATTGGAAATGAAAAATATTACCAAGACCTTCCCCGGGGTGAAGGCCCTTGACCATGTTAATCTCAAGGTTGAAGAAGGTGAAATACATGCCCTGGTGGGTGAAAATGGGGCAGGAAAATCAACTTTGATGAATGTACT
>NZ_JAWYAJ010000403.1:0-9225 GCF_034124845.1 Robinsoniella sp. | reverse complement strand
AACAAGGGGATACAGCGGTTCTTTACGTATTCAACTGTCAAAGACAGGATTATACCCCAGATATTGAACAATCACAAATGGTTTCTATTTTAGCGGTCGTGTCCATCCATAACTCCGCCATATTATAACTGATTATATTCAAAATAAATCCTATCAAATCACAAATTCGTATACCCCATCAAAGATTCATCCACAGCCCTTGCCGCTTCTCTGCCCTCACGAATCGCCCAGACTACCAGCGACTGCCCTCTGTGCATATCTCCCGCCGTAAATACATGCTTTACGGAAGTCTGATACTGTCCGGGCTGGGTTGCCACATTGGTTCTTGTGTCCAATTCTACTTTAAAGGCATCCGTAACATATTTCTGTGCTCCTAAGAAACCTGCCGCAATCAGTACCAGATCCACATTGACTGTCTCCTGGTTTTCCGTGGTGGGAACCATCATCATGCGCCCTGTTTTTTCATCCTTTTTACTTTCCAGCTTCATAATTTTAGCCTGACTGACCTCGCCCTTTTTATTTGCAATAAATTCTGAGACGGTTGTCTGGTATACGCGGGGATCGTGTCCAAAGACCTCAATTGCTTCTTCCTGGCCATAATCTGTTTTACATATTTTGGGCCATTCGGGCCACGGATTATCAGCTGTACGTGTATCCGGTGCCTTTGGCATCATTTCAAGCTGGATTACAGACGCCGCGCCCAGACGTATTGCAGTCCCAACACAGTCGTTACCGGTATCCCCGCCACCGATTACCATGACCTTCTTTCCTTTGGCAGAAATAAAGTTCTGATCAGCAAAATTGGAATCCAGCAGGCTCTTTGTGGCAGCTTTCAGGAAATCTACCGCAAAAAAGATTCCCTTTGACTCCCTGCCCGGAACACTGATGTCCCTGGGATTGGATGCACCACAAGCCAGAATTACACGGTCAAAATCTTTTAGCAGTCCATTTGCCTTGATATCTTCACCTATATTCGTATTGGTAATAAATGTGATTCCCTCTGCTTCCATAATCGCAATTCTTCTATCTATTATGGACTTTTCCAGCTTCATATTGGGTATGCCATATCGAAGAAGTCCTCCAACCCGGTCATTTCTTTCAAAGACCGTCACCTTGTGTCCTCTTTTGTTAAGCTGCACAGCTGCTGCAAGTCCGGCTGGTCCGCTTCCCACGACTGCAACCTTTTTTCCGGTTCTGACTTTGGGTGGATTTGGAACCACCAATCCCATCTCAAATGCATTTTCAATAATTGCCCATTCATTTTCTTTCGTGGCTACCGGTTCTCCATTTAAGTTGCAGGTACATGCTGCTTCACACAGTGCCGGACATACCCTGGCGGTAAACTCCGGGAAACAATTGGTTTTCGCCAGTCTGTGATATGCCTGTTCCCAGCTTCCGTTATACACCAGATCGTTCCATTCCGGAATCAGGTTCTGCAATGGACAGCCCGATGCCATTCCTCCGATCATCATGCCGGACTGGCAGAACGGAACACCGCATGCCATACATCTTGCTCCCTGAAGCCGCTGCTTTTCCCTGGATAAGGGAATGTGGAACTCGCTGAAATTCTTAATTCGGACTTTTGGACGTATTGTCACGCTGGTCTCTCTGTTAAAATCTAAAAATCCTGTTGGTTTTCCCATTTAATTTCCTCCCATCTCCAACCGGCATCTATCCGCCGGTGGCCATTATCCTCTCGTATTCGCATAAAATGCTTCAATCTGCGCCTGTTCGCTGCTCAGTCCTTTTTCTTCCATTTGGACAATTTTCATCAGCATCCGGTTATAATCTTTTGGAATAATCTTTTTAAATTTAGGGAGATATTCTTCAAAATGCTCCAAAATTTTCTTTCCTTTTTCCGAATTGGTGTAAGCTGCATGTTCTTTGATCATTTCCTTCAGTTCAAGGACATCATATTTGGATGTAATCTTATCAATAGATACCATCTCTTTGTTCAGCTTCCGATAGAGGTCACTGTTCTCATCCAGTACATAAGCGATTCCGCCGCTCATGCCTGCCGCAAAGTTCTTACCGGTACTGCCAAGGATCACCACCCGTCCTCCTGTCATGTATTCACAGCCATGGTCGCCCACGCCCTCCACTACCGCATTGGCACCGGAGTTACGCACACAGAAACGTTCCCCTGCCACACCATTTATATATGCCTTTCCACTGGTTGCTCCATAGAGGGCAACATTTCCGATAATAATATTTTCATCTTGTTTGTATTTTGCAGATTTGGGAGGATAAACAATCAGCTTTCCGCCGGACAGACCTTTGCCAAAATAATCGTTGCTGTCACCTACCAGTTCCAGAGTAAGCCCCTTTGGAATAAAAGCTCCGAAACTCTGTCCCCCGGCACCGTTACATTTCACGGTGTAAGTGTCCTCTTCCAGCCCGTCCGGATACATTTTCGTGATTTCAGAACCAAATATCGTTCCAAAAGAGCGGTCCGTATTCATAACATCTACCTCGATGCTTCTTTTCTGCCGATTAGACAATGCCCCTTTTAATTTCTTCACCAAAATTTTCTCATCCGCTGTTTTCTCAAGTTCAAAATTATAAACCTGTACCGGATCAAAAGTCACTTTCATCCCTTCTTTTGCAAATGGGTTGTTAATAATTGCGCTTAAATCTACTCTGGAAGCTTTTTTATTAGCAATGTCGGCTTTTCGTTTTAATAAATCCGACCTTCCAACCAGTTCATCAATGGTGCAAACACCCAGTTTAGCCATATATTCACGCAGCTCTTCTGCGATAAATTTCATAAAATTCATGACATATTCCGGTTTTCCCCGGAACCGCTTGCGAAGTTCCGGATTCTGGGTTGCCACTCCTACCGGACAGGTATCCAGGTTGCACACCCGCATCATAACGCATCCCATCGTAACCAGAGGGGCGGTTGCAAAACCATATTCTTCTGCACCTAATAGTGCGGCAATTGCCACATCCCTTCCGCTCATCAGTTTACCGTCTGTTTCAATCACTACTTTATTGCGCAGGCCGTTCATAATCAATGTCTGATGGGTCTCTGCTAACCCCAGTTCCCAGGGCAGTCCGGCACCCAGAATAGAACTTCTCGGTGCTGCACCGGTTCCTCCATCATATCCGGAGATGAGTATTACCTGGGCACCTGCTTTTGCCACACCTGCGGCAACGGTACCTACCCCGGCTTCCGCCACCAGCTTTACAGAAATCCGGGCTTCCTTATTGGCATTTTTGCAATCATAGATCAGCTGTGCCAAATCTTCAATAGAATAGATATCATGATGGGGCGGCGGTGAAATCAGGCTGACCCCTGGTGTGGAATGTCTGGTCTTCGCAACCCAGGGATAGACTTTCTGCCCGGGCAGATGTCCGCCTTCTCCTGGTTTTGCACCCTGTGCCATTTTAATCTGGATTTCTTTTGCACTTACCAGGTATTTGCTGGTGACTCCAAATCGTCCGCTGGCAACCTGCTTGATAGCGGAACAGCGGTTTATACCGTCTTTCCCCGTTTTCAAACGTTCATCACTTTCTCCACCTTCACCGCTGTTGGATTTTCCATGAAGCCGGTTCATGGCAATAGCCAGCGTCTCATGTGCTTCCTGGGATATGGATCCGTAAGACATCGCTCCGGTCTTGAATCTCTGAACAATGGAATCCACACTTTCCACTTCTTCTATTGGTACGCCTTTTTCCGGATAGCGGAAATCTAAAAGACTTCTCAGATATCCCGTTTCTTCCTTATCCACCATCTCTGTATACTGTTTAAATAATTCGTAGCTGCCCTGTTTTGTAGATTCCTGAAGCAGATGAATGGTCTTGGGATTATAACGGTGCTCTTCTCCCTGGCTTCTCATTTTATGTCTTCCAATACTGTCCAGCGTCAGATCTACCCCAAGGCCCAGGGGATCAAATGCCGCAGAGTGCAGTGCGTCCATATCACCGGCTATATCCTCCAGATTAATACCACCGATTCTGCTCACCGTATTAGTAAAATATTTCTCCACAACATCCGGGTCAATACCTACTGCTTCAAAAATCTGTGATCCCTGATAGGATTGAATTGTGGAAATTCCCATTTTAGAAGCAATTTTTACAATACCATGCAATACCGCATTATTGTAATCATCTACCGCCGCATAATAATCTTTGTCAAGCATCTCGCTGTCAATCAGCTGGCGGATTGTCTCCAATGCCAGGTATGGATTAACTGCACAGGCTCCATACCCCAAAAGTGTGGCAAAGTGATGTACCTCTCTTGGCTCTCCCGATTCCAATACAATCGCCAGTGAGTTTCTTTTTTTCGTCTTCACCAAATGCTGGTGCACTGCAGATACCGCAAGCAGGGAAGGGATGGGCACGTGGTTTTCATCTACACCTCGATCTGTCAGAACCAGAATGTTGGCACCGTCCCGGTGCGCCTTATCCACTTCTACAAACAGGCGTTCAATCGCCCTGACAATACTGGTGCTTTTATAATAAGTGATAGGAACTTCCGCCGTCTGAAAGCCGTCTACCTTCATGCTTTTGATCTTCATCATATCCGTATTGGTTAAAATGGGATTTTGGACTTTAAGCACCTGGCAGTTTGCAGCCTGTTCTTTTAACAGGTTTCCATCCTTTCCCACATAAACAGTGGTGGATGTTACCACTTCCTCACGAATGGCATCAATGGGTGGATTGGTAACCTGGGCAAAAAGTTGTTTAAAATAATTAAACAACGGCTGGTGTTCTTCTGATAACACTGCAATCGGCGTATCCACACCCATGGCTCCGATTCCTTCCGCTCCATTTAACGCCATATTGCGGATGGAGGTGCGGTACTCCTCATAGGTATAGCCAAATGCTTTCTGGAGTCTTGCCAGTTCTTCCGGCTGGTACTCATGTGCCCTTGTATTAGGAATCTTAAGATCCCGCAGCTGTACCAGATAACTGTCTATCCACTCCCCGTAAGGCTGGCTTTTCGCATAGCGCTCTTTTAAGGTATCATCATCCACCACTTCTCCCTTAACGGTATCTACCAGCAGCATTTTACCGGGATGAAGCCTTTCTTTTAAAACAATTTTCGCCGGGTCTATATCCAGTACCCCAACCTCAGAAGATAAAACCATATATCCATCATCTGTAATATAGTACCTGGAAGGCCGAAGTCCATTGCGGTCCAGCACTGCCCCCATAATATCCCCGTCACTGAAAAGAATCGATGCCGGTCCGTCCCAGGGTTCCATCATTGTCGCATAGTACTGATAGAAATCCTTCTTTGACTGGGTCATATTGCGGTTATTATCCCATGGCTCCGGGATCATAATCATAACAGCCAGCGGCAAATCCATTCCGCTCATAACAAGGAACTCCAGCGTATTATCAAGCATTGCAGAATCAGATCCCTGGGTATTTACAACAGGAAGAACCTTATGTAATTCATCCTGTAAATGAGGGGAAATCATTGTCTCTTCCCTCGCCAGCATTTTATCCGCATTGCCTCTGATGGTATTGATTTCACCATTGTGCACAATAAAGCGGTTTGGATGCGCCCGCTGCCAGCTGGGATTAGTGTTGGTGCTGAATCTGGAATGCACGGTTGCAATAGCCGATTCATAGTCCGGGCTCTGCAGATCGGCAAAGAACGTACGAAGCTGCCCAACCAGAAACATCCCTTTATATACAATGGTTCTGCTGGAAAGGGAGACCACATAGGTATTATCATTACTCTGTTCAAAAACCCGGCGGGCTACATAAAGCCTTCTGTCAAAATCCAGGCCCTTTTCTACATCATTTGGCTTTTTGATAAATGCCTGCATAATGCAGGGCATACATTCCAATGCTTTGTGTCCCAATACCTCGGGAACGGTAGGCACCTCTCTCCACCCCAGAAGTTCCAGTCCCTCTTTTTCCACAATGATCTCAAACATCTTCTTCGCCTGGTTTCTCTTTAATTCATCTTGGGGAAAGAAAAACATGCCAATCCCATATTCTCTTTCAGAACCTAAAAAGATGCCGAGGGATTTGCAGGTCTTCGAAAAGAATCTGTGAGAAATCTGTAATAGGATTCCTACACCGTCACCTGTTTTTCCTTCGGCATCTTTGCCAGCTCTATGTTCTAAATTTTCTACAATCTTCAATGCATTCTCTACGGTCTCATGGGTTTTCACACCTTTGATATTCACAACGGCGCCTATGCCGCAGTTATCGTGTTCAAACGTCTGTCTGTACAGCCCGCTCCCCCCCGATCGCAATATTCGGTTTTGTCTCGTCATATTTTCGTTCCTTTCTCTCGTTTTTCTCTGAACATAATATACACCTATTTTTTTCATCTGTAAACCATTAATTTTTAACTTATTGTCAGATTATTCATCTATTTAGCTTCATTTTTTATATTGTCTGATTATTGTAATTGTAAATTTATTTCTGCCGCCACTGTAAAAACATTAGTCAAGCTGTCATCCATCTTTTTTCCAAATATTTTTTTATAAATCCTGCTTTATTTTCCTTTTAAAACATTATTGTTTTAATTGTGTATAAAATTAAAGGACGATTTTGGATGTCAGAACACGTCTGACAACTCCAAAATCATCCTCACCCTTCTGTTAAAGAAATGCACTGAATAGAACGGAAGATAAATTAACTGCGATATGAAATACAATTGGCGCCTTAATCGTTCCCCATTTTTCATAAACCCAGATCAGCAGAAGTGCCATTGGCAATGCAAATAAAAACTGAATCATGTTTCCATGATAGATTGCAAATATAAAAGCCCCCAGACATACTGCCGCTTTCTTCGATCTGACAAACCGTTTTATCCGCTGGTACACCAGCCCCCGAAACAAATACTCTTCCATTATCGGCACCAGAATTCCCACACCAATAATCTGTATCCAAAGCCCGCTTCCAAACAATGCTTCCTGAGCTGCATTAGAGAATACTCTGTCAACCTCTATAAGATTAATCAGAAACGACAACACCTGATTGCTGATGACCGCCATCACAATAATCAACAGATAGGTCCATGCCGGCATGGCGTCGGGACGGTCCTTTTTCCGCCCATAAAGCTGCCCGTCCTTCCAGTATAAAAACCATACTACCGGAAGCACAATCAGCGCCGCCAGCGTTGTCAGCAATGCGGAATCAAATCTGCTGCCGAACACCGTTACCACTCCTGCCGACGCCAGAAAATGAATCAATATCGGAACCAGTACTCCTGCAACATTATCAAATATCATAAATGAACGCGCCCCTATCTTCCAAAATAGTCATCGATACCATTGGCAATTCCCTGTACCATCACATCCTGGTTCCCAGAATCCGCCATATATGCATCATCACCCGGATTAGTCATAAATCCCATTTCCAGTATCGTTACCGGTATCTGGCTCCAGTTGATTCCCGTCATCTCATCCTCTGCGAGAATTCCCCGGTTAATCAGCCCTGTGGCTTCACAATAGCGGTCAATCAGGCATTGAGACAGACGCATACATTCCTCTGATATGCTTCCAACATAAGGATTCGATTGTGTGGGTGCCATAGTAAGTGCACCGGCAACACTGCTGTCTTCCGAACCATTTGCATGTATGCGTACCAGAATATCTGCCCCCGCTTCATTGGCGATGGTTGCCCTGTCAATATTCCCAAGATCAACTTCATGGGTTGTCCTTGTCATTACCACCTGATAACCTCGTTTTTCCAGCTCAGTCTGAAGTTTTAAAGAAACGTCCAGATTCAATTCGTATTCATCCAGACCGGATACACTACCTGTGGTACCGGTAGCGAGGCGTGCCTTCATCACCTCAGAACCAGGACCGTTTGCTTCTTTTTGGCTCATATCCTGTCCCGGTCCCTGATGACCTGCATCCACGGCAACAACAGGTCCCTGGGCTTTTGTTTCCTGGGAATTCGATGTTTCCCGTTCATTTTGTACGGTTCCCTGATCTGTTTTTGTATCTTTTCCGGGCTCTTCCCCTGTCTTTCCCTGTTCTTTATTTGTTTCTTTATTCTGTTCTTTATTGGTTTCATTTTTTGTTTCTTTATTTGTTTCTTTATTCGTTTCTTTATTGGTTCCTTTATTCATTTCTTTATTCGTTTCTTTACTCGTTTCTTTATTCGTTTGATTATCATTTTCCGTCTTTTGCTTCCCAGTACTTCCACCTGCTGAATCAGAACCTGCTTCTGTCACAGCCTCTCCATTATTGGTATTTCCGCTGCTGTCCAAAAACGTACAGCCGGTTGTTAACAGCACAATCGCCATTGCTGCTCCCAAACACTTTACTAATTTTCTATGCATTTTTTGTTCCTTTCTCCTGAGACTGTTCATGATCCAAACATAAATCGGCCTTGTGAATGATTACATAATGGCTGGTATTTTATCATCTTCGGGTTCTGTTCTCCATTGGACATTTTTAAACAGAAGTTGAAAATATCTAAAATACCAGCCACATGAATGTTTCTCTTTTAGAATAAATTAGGTAACTCCATTGATTTCAAATAACATTTCCCACCTTGATAAATAAAATAAAATTTCGCTTCTTTGGCATAAGACTGGGATTCTTCTGTTTCAGTGTCCCCATCTTCACCTTCCGTAATACGGGTTCCTGTATATTTACAATTATATTTTGTCTTAACTTCTATTCCAATGTAACTTTCTTCTTTCGCATCCGGAAAATACGGCTCTCCATAGGTACTGTTAAACCCGCTAAATTCCAGCTGTTCAATTACCAGCGCAGGATCTGAGAACAGATTCCCGCTAACCGTTTTCAATAAAGTTTCTTTATCCTGTACTTTATCAAAAACAGCTCCCAGTGACTGTACCGTCTGATTCTGTACTGCTGACGAATAGAATTCCTTCAGCGCCTGCTTGCCAAGCTCCTGCATCTGTGTCTTTGCATTTTCACTAAGCTTGCATTCCTCTCTGACATCTACGGAACTTTCATCCTGCTCCGGCTTCCATTTCGTCTCATATTTTTCAAAAGGTAGTCCTGACACCGTCAATGTGTATTCCTTTTTCTCCAAATATGGTACTACATAAGATTTTGCACCTGCAGACAGTTTCTCATCTTCTTTCACCAAACTGTTCTCCAATGCTTTTTGATCCAGCATAACTTTGGAATCCACCGGTGCCGTAACCTTCACATTCTTTGCCTCGTCTACATGGTCATTGCACACCCAGCGTTCAAACATGCCATATCTCTTATTATCCTGGCGAACCAGATCTATCGTTCCTGTTACCGGATCTTTACTGTCTTTGGG
>NZ_JAWYAJ010000402.1:0-1826 GCF_034124845.1 Robinsoniella sp. | reverse complement strand
ATCGCTGTACATGGCCTCCAGAGTGTACCAGAAACTTCCAAGTGATGTGCGGAGACAGACGTTGATTACGATTGCCGTGAATAATATTGGTATCAGAACCATCATAATATTGGAAAGCCTGATTTTTTTCTTGATTGTCAATGCCATGCACTCCTTTATCCCTTAACTTTTACGAAATCATATATCTTTTGCATTATTTTTTTATATGATACACCAGGTAATCCAGACAGCAAATCTTCTTCTCTTCCGTATGCACAATATTTAAAAGTAATTTTCTGTGTCTTTCCAGCAATGCCAGCTGTTTTTCTTTTTGATTTTTATCAAAATAAATGAGAAATTCCTCAATGGTAACCTGGTCGCACCCTGCATCCTTCAAATTTTGTACAGCAGCTTTTCTGGACTCTAGATTCATCATTATCTTTGCAGCATCCTCCTGTATAATTCTGTGTTTTGGCTAAAATGGATTCTTTGTTCAGATATAGTATAATTGGAGGCGGTCTATAATAGCAAATACTTATATTTAATTCTTTTGTATAGCTAAAACCTATTATAGTGGTTTGCTGACCGTTAACCATGACCGGTAACCGACCGCTAACCCTGACCTAACCCTGACCTACACCCGCCTGCCTCCTCTACCCTGCTGCTCCCGCCCTGCTTCCGTAATCGCAGTCATCCCTCCGCCACTGCCCCGCTGTCGTGTGCTGCCAATTTCGCCCTGCCACTACCACCACCATCAGCTGCCCCCTATCATTGGTGCTATTGCCATTGGTATCTTCGGAAAAAACGGTTGACAAAACCGTCCCAATAAAGTAAAATCCCCCTATAAACAATTAAAGAAAAGGTGATGGAAATCCGGCATACCAGATGTCACATAATCGGTGGTGTGGGTGTGGCTGGAAAAGAGTAGATAAAATCAATTTCATAGGGAACAGACAGCTGTTAATTCAGCTTATTTTGTATACCTTATGTTTGGTTTTATTTTACTCTTAACTTTCTTCATCTTACGAGGATTAGCCGCAGAGTAAACTCTGCGGCTTTTTGTTTATGCACAAATTCAAAGGAGAGATTATCATGTTTAACGAATTACAAAAATTATTAGAATTACCAGAACTTTACCAGGAAACCGAAGCTGCATTTTGGGACGATGACTATATCTCAAAGCAAATGCTGCAAGCGCACCTGGACCCGGACTTTAACGGGGCAAGCAGAAAATTAGATTTCATAGAAAAATCCGTATCCTGGATCAAAGAGATTTTGCCTCCCCAGTGCTATCCCTCACTGCTTGACCTTGGCTGTGGTCCCGGTCTGTATACCGAGCGGTTTGCGAATTGCGGATACAAGGTGACTGGCGTGGACTTTTCCAGGCGCTCTATAGCCTATGCGCGTCAGTCAGCAGAAGAAAAAAGCATGGTTATCAACTATTATCAACAGAATTACCTGACATTAAATTTAGGTGCACATTTTGATCTTATAACAATGATATACTGCGATTATGGTGCACTGTCAGCAGCAAACAGACGCATTGTTCTGGGGCAGATATATCATCATCTTAAGCCGGGCGGAAAGCTGCTATTTGATGTTTTTTCAATGGAAAAATACAACGGATTTCAAGAAGGGCAAACATGGGATCTGTTCAAAAGTGCCGGATTCTGGCGTGAAAAAGAACATGTCGTTCTAAATAGAAATTGCAAATATGGGGATAATGTCACACTGGAACAAATGATTGTTGCAGCAGATCATGATCTAAAATCCTATTATTTGTGGAATAGCTGCTTCACAGAAGCTGCTCTGATACAGGAAGCAGAAGAAGCCGGCTTTCAGGTTTG
>NZ_JAWYAJ010000401.1:0-13630 GCF_034124845.1 Robinsoniella sp. | reverse complement strand
GCCGCTTGTAACACCTTCTTCACAGATCGTTGGTACACAGGCTGTATTTAACGTAATCATGGGAGAACGTTACAAAATGGTTACCAAAGAAACAAAGGCAGTTCTGTCCGGTGAATACGGCGCAACTGTAAAACCATTCAACAAAGAAATCCAGAAGAAATGTATTGGTGACAAGACACCGATTACCTGCCGTCCGGCTGACTTGCTGAAACCAGAATTAAAGACAATCGAAGCAGAAATGTCACAGTGGAAAGAACAGGATGAAGATGTCCTGACTTACGCACTGTTCCCGCAGGTTGCTACCGATTTCTTCAAATACAGAGAAGCTCAGAAAACAAAAGTAGATCCGAAAACGGCTGATACGAAGAATGGGGCTTATCCGGTTTAAAAATGAATGATGAAGAGGTTTGGGGAAATAAATTCCTCAGGCCTCTTTGCTTTTTATGTTATCCTGAAAAAACCAGATAAAAATTGAAATTTCCCTGATTTCATGTTAATATAAATATTTGAAAGAAAATTGCTTTCAAACTATTAATTAAGGAATAGTACAAGCCTGCTTGCGCTATTCAGGGGAATAAATAAGAAAATTTTAGAGAATATGAAGGAATATAAAAGTTATGCCAACGACCAATGAATTGTTAAGTCAGAGAAACCGAAAAGGTAAAAAGATAAATATAAACCCCAACGGGCCAAACCGTGTGCACAGGGCAATGAAAATGGATGCGGTTTTCAGTGATATGCCCCAGGAAGATATTCTGAAGACGATTCTGAAGTCTGATATTCGCAATCTTCAGATGACCCTTGATGAAGCAGATGAGACTTCCTTTGAGATGGCAGTGGAGATGATTTTAGATGCCAGAGATATTTATGTGATCGGAGTCAGAAGCTGTGAACCACTGGCGAATTTCCTGGGATTTTATTTGAATCTGATGTTTAAAAACGTAAAAGTAATCACTACCAACAGTGCCAGCGAATTGTTTGAACAGCTGTTTCGGATTGAAGCATGTGATGTTATTATCGGAATCAGTTTTCCCCGTTACTCCATGCGTACTTTAAAGGCGATGGAGCTGGCGAATAACCGCAGTGCCAAAGTTATTTCCATTACGGACAGCATCTATTCTCCCATGAAACTGTATGCCACTTGTAATTTGACGGCGAAAAGTGACATGGCGTCCATTGCAGACTCCCTGACGGCGCCTATGAGCCTCATTAACGCCCTTGTAGTGTCTCTTTGCATGAGACGCCAGGGTCAGATGGCAGAGTCCTTAAAGACCCTTGAGCAGGTCTGGGAGGAGTATCAGGTTTATAACAATGATGAAATTAATTATATTGATAATCATATAGAGGTGAAATTTCCAGGCAGTGAAAAAGCCCGGAAGGACGAGCAGGTATAAGGTGGGTACAATAATGAGTAAGGTTTTAATTATAGGCGGCGGAGCAGCAGGTATGTTCGCAGCATGTGCGGCAGCTTCAAACGGTCATGAAGTGCATGTATTTGAAAAAAATGAAAAACTGGGCAAGAAACTGTTCATCACTGGTAAGGGAAGATGTAATCTGACCAATGCCTGCGACATGGAAGAATTATTTGACAGCGTATGTACGAATAAGAAGTTTTTGTACAGTGCTTTTTATGGATATACAAATCAGGATGTTATTGATTTTTTTGAGGAAGCGGGCATGAAAACGAAAATTGAGAGGGGCAATCGGGTATTCCCGGTTTCGGATCATTCCTCTGATGTGATTGCGGCGCTGACCCGGAAAATGAAAGCACTGGGAGTTAAGATATATTTTAATACCCCTGTAAAGGGGCTTATTATAGCTGACCAGCTCTGTAAAGGCATTATCCTGGAAGATAAAAGTAAGGTGTACGGTGATGCCGTAATCGTTACCACAGGCGGATTTTCATACCAAAGTACGGGATCTACCGGAGACGGATACCGATTTGCAAAAGATGCAGGGCATAAAGTGACGGATCTGCTGCCTTCTCTCGTTCCTATGAATACCAAAGAAGATTTTGTGAAGCGTTTACAGGGACTTTCTCTTCGCAATGTAAGAGTTACCCTGTGTGACGGAAAAAAATGTCTGTATGAGGATTTTGGAGAAATGATGTTTACGCATTTCGGTATAACCGGACCTTTAATTCTTACAGCCAGTACAGCGGTGACGAAAAAATACCGTGGAAAGGAACTGCAGCTGTTCATTGATCTGAAGCCGGCACTCTCTGAAGAGCAGCTGGACCACCGGATACTCCGGGAATTTGAAGAGGGTAAGAACAAACAGTTTAAAAATGTCATAAACACCCTGTTCCCATCTAAGCTGATTCCTGTTATGATAGATCTGTCGGAAATTTCACCGGAGAAAAAAGTCAATGAAATTTCCAGGGAAGAACGTCAGAAATTTGTATCCCTGATAAAGCATCTGCCGGTTACGGTGACGGGGCTGAGGGATTATAATGAAGCAATTATTACCAGAGGCGGTGTGGCCGTGAAAGAGGTCAATCCTGCTACAATGGAGTCAAAATTGGTATCCCGGCTGTATTTTGCAGGGGAAGTTCTGGATCTGGATGCAGTTACGGGAGGTTTTAACCTGCAGATTGCATGGTCAACCGCTTATGCGGCAGGACAGGCTATAGAATAGTTGGCGGTAGTTAATCACCGCAATTAAATATATGATGGAGGTTTTCAATGAGTTTTAATATTGCAATTGACGGACCTGCAGGAGCAGGTAAAAGCACCATAGCAAAAAGAGTGGCGAAAGAACTCTCTTTTATCTACGTAGACACGGGAGCGATGTATCGGGCGATTGCCCTGTATCTTATTCGCAGCAAGGTGTCTCCGGCAGACCAGGAGGCGCTGAAAAAAGCCTGTGAGAATATAGAGATTACGATTTCTTACCAAAATGGGGAACAGCAGGTTATTCTAAATGGAGAAAATATCACAGGATTAATCAGAACAGAAGAAGTGGGGAATATGGCATCCACTGCATCGGCTCATTCCCCTGTACGGGAAAAGCTGTTAGATTTACAGAGAAATCTTGCCAGGAATTCAGATGTATTGATGGATGGCAGAGATATCGGTACAAACGTACTTCCGGATGCCCAGCTTAAGATTTATCTGACAGCAAGCTCTGCAACCAGGGCACGGCGGCGTTATCTGGAATTACAGCAAAAAGGGGAAGACTGTCTGCTGGATGAAATTGAACGGGACATTATTGAGCGTGACCAGCGTGATATGAACCGTGATATTGCGCCTCTGAAACAGGCAGAAGATGCAATCCTTCTGGATTCCTCCGATATGGGAATCGACCAGGTGGTAGAACGAATTCTGACCCTCTACAAAGAAAGAAAAGGCAGGTAATACATGGAAATAGTGGTAGCAAAGACAGCCGGATTCTGCTTTGGTGTAAAACGAGCTGTTGATAAGGTTTATGAGCAGGTAGAGAAAGGTTTTGGACCGATCTATACCTATGGACCGATTATTCATAATGAGGAAGTAGTGAAAGATCTGGAGCGCAAAGGTGTCACCGTGATTAACTCTGTTTCTGAATTACAGGCGCTCAGGGAAGGCACGGTTGTAATCCGTTCCCACGGTGTAGCAAAAGAGATTTACGATATTATTGAGTCCAAAGGGCTTCATCTGGTTGACGCAACCTGCCCCTTTGTTTTAAAAATACATAATATTGTAAAAAAAGAAAGTGCTGGGGGAGCTGAGATTATTATCATCGGCAATGACCAGCATCCGGAGGTAGAAGGAATCAAAGGATGGTGTTCGGGACCGGTTACCGTGATCGAATCGGCTTCTGAAGCAGAAAATTTCGTGCAGAATAGCGGAAAAAGGCTCTGCATTGTGTCCCAAACGACATTTAATTACAATAAATTTAATAAATTAGTTGAAATTCTTTCTAAAAAGGGTTATGATATAATTGTTTTAAATACGATTTGCAACGCGACTGAAGAGAGGCAGACCGAAGCGAGAGCGATTGCAAAGCGCGTAGATGGCATGATCGTCATCGGGGGCAGGCATAGTTCCAATACGCAGAAGCTATTTGAAATATGCAAAAATGAATGTGAAAATACTTACTATATACAGACACTCGTTGATTTGGATGTACATTCTTTACCATCCATGGGTTGCGTAGGTATTACCGCAGGGGCATCGACCCCAAATAATATTATTGAGGAGGTTCAAAAGAATGTCAGAAATGAGTTTTGAACAAATGCTGGAAGAATCATTTAAAACAATTCATAATGGAGAGGTAGTCGAAGGTACAATCATCGACGTCAAAGAAGATGAGATCATCTTAAATATAGGCTATAAAGCTGACGGTATCATCACAAGAAGTGAATATACAAACGAACCGAACGTAGACCTTCGTACACTTGTTAACGTCAATGACAAAATGGAAGCCAAAGTGTTAAAAGTGAACGATGGCGAAGGTCAGGTATTACTTACTTATAAGAGATTAGCAGCAGAAAAAGGCAATAAGAAACTGGAAGAAGCATTTAATAACCATGAGGTATTAAAGGCACAGGTAGCTCAGGTTCTGGGTGGCGGTTTAAGTGTTGTTGTTGATGAATCCAGAGTATTCATTCCTGCAAGCCTGGTTTCCGATACCTATGAGAAAAACCTGGGTAAATATGAAGGACAGGAAATTGAATTCGTAATCAGCGAATTTAATCCTCGCAGAAGAAGAATCATTGGTGACCGCAAGCAGTTATTAGTTGCGAAAAAAGAAGTTATGCAGAAAGAACTCTTTGAAAGAATCCATGAAGGTGACGTTGTGGAAGGCGTGATTAAGAATGTTACAGACTTTGGAGCATTTATCGATCTTGGCGGAGCAGACGGTTTACTTCATATTTCTGAAATGTCCTGGGGCAGAGTAGAGAATCCAAAGAAAGTATTTAAAGTTGGCGAAACAATTTCTGTACTGATTAAAGAAATCAGCGGAACAAAGATTGCATTGAGCTTAAAATTTGAAAACCAGAATCCATGGCTTACAGCAGCTGAAAAGTATGCAGTAGGTAATGTAGTGGATGGTAAGGTAGCAAGAATGACAGACTTCGGCGCATTCGTAGAATTAGAGCCGGGAGTTGACGCTTTACTTCACGTTTCCCAGATCTCTCATGATCACGTAGAAAAACCATCTGATGTATTATCTGTTGGACAGGAAATCACAGCTAAGGTTGTGGATTTCAATGAAGATGATAAGAAAATCAGCCTGAGCATGAAAGCTTTGGAAAATACTGATGATATGGTTTCACAGGAAATGTATGAAGATGTAGCAGAAGATGCTGCTGAGGATATGGTTGAAGAGTCGATTACAGAATAATTGATGCAGGCATTTCCAGTATCTGGAAATGCCTGTTTCTTAGATTTAGAGGACAGAGGCCCACATCGAAATTTGTTAAATAAACAACTAGCTTGTTAATTATACAACTAGCTCGTTAAATAAACAACTTTCCGAAATTGGGCTTTTTTTCTGTCATTTTTCTGAAATATGTGCTATACTGTCTAAGAGTCCATAAAGTTTGAATTCATAATAAAACGAATCAAGCTCTATGGACTCCTGGAAGTCTAAATCAAATTTTGAACGTATGCCAGAAGAGATTCTTTGTTTTCAAGAAACTGTTTTGTACATTCAAAATAAGTTACCGCGTCTGAATAATTTTCTTTAAAGGCAGGGGTACAGAGCTCCACAGCCTGAGGCAGGAAGTATCCGGATTTCTTTTGAAAGCAGGTGGCTGCTTTTGCAGGAACACGGTATTCTTTCTCTATAAAAGATGCTACGCTTTTGTGCATCGCCGTATCTTCAGCGGGTAAATAGTAGTAATTTTTATAATCACGGAAGAAATATTTCAAAGTACCTTTGCATCCCGGAATCTGTATCTTACAGATTGTATCATGAGCTGTCAGGTAGCCGAAATCCAGTTTACAGGAGATTGGCTTTGGCAGGTTAACGGAAAGAGAAGCTGTAACGATCAGGGAAAAGGCAGACTCCGTTTCCTCTGATAATTCAGCCCGTATAATCGTAAATCTGCCGTTGATCAGGTCCAGATAGGATAACAGGGGGAATAGTCCGGGCAAACCTTTTAGATCATCGCGGTTGTGCCAGAGCAGCTGTTCGCAAAGCAGCGGATCATGGCTTTTCTGGAATTCCCGGCATATGGGGATCAGATCACCTCCGCTTGCAGTATCTGTGCGGTCTGTTTCCAGATATTCTTCCAGGGAGCGTTGGTTTAAATGTGCCAGTTTTAAGTATTTTTTCAGTGGTTTTACTTTTAGATAGATGTCAATGCTGTTAAGCTGATCCGGCAAAAATGCCAGATTGTGGGTGTTACATTTTGCTTTCACATAAGGAAGGTCAAAACGGTCCCCGTTAAAATGAATCAGGTATACATAGTTTGCAGCAAATTGAACGAAGCTGCGAAGAAGCAGTGGTTCGTCTGATTCTGTTTCACCCAGCCATTGACGGAGTTTCCAGGAATCATGTTCATAATACATGACGCCAATGAGATACAGGCTGGAGCTGCGAGGTGAGAAACCGGTGGTTTCAATATCAAAAAACAGTACATCTGCAGGATTATAATGTTTGGCTATCAGACGAACGTTGGGAATATGTATATCAGTTGTTGTTGTAATCATAGGATCGCCTCCAATTTTTCTTAAGTAACTGTTCAGCAGAATTATATCACATTTTATAAAAATGTAACAGATGATTATTGCAGGAAAGAGGAGATCAGACAGGATGTGGGATTTTCAGATTTTAGGTGTCGACTTGTACCATATTATGAGTTGGCTGTACTTATATAGTTTTTTGGGATGGCTCTGGGAGAGCTGTTATGTCTCCGTTAAGGAGAAAAAGATCATTAACAGAGGATTTGTAACCGGACCTATGTGTACGATCTACGGAGTAGGGGCGGTGGGTGTCTACCTCATTCTAAGGCCCCTTGAAGACAGGCTCATTGTCCTGTATCTGGGCGGAGTTCTTGTCGCTACGGTTTTAGAATATGTTACGGCACTGCTGATGGAGACTCTATTTCACACAAGCTGGTGGGATTACAGCAGTAAACCCTATAATTTTCAGGGCAGAATATGTCTGGGCAGTTCTATTGCCTGGGGATTTTTTACCGTTATTATGTTCAAAGTGTTTCAGCCTTTTGCAGTATGGGTAGTAGATTTGTTTTCGGTTCCCACGGGGCATGCCATGGTTATCATTATTACCATTCTGTATGTGGTTGATTTTACATTTTCCACCCTTACCGCTATGAAACTGGGACAGAAGCTTGGCGGATTGGAACATGCTATGGGTGAATTAGTAGAATATGTGCAGAATACCAGGATCTACAGTTCGGCAGGAGATCTTGTTGAACGGCTGGAACCTTACCGTCAGTCTTTTACAAAACAAAATGTTAAAGAAAAGATGGATCAGTATCAGACGGCTATCTTAAAATTCCTGAATCTGGAAGGAAAAGAAGAGAGTCTTGGTGAAATGAAAAACAAATTGTCAGCAGTCAAGGATCAGTATGTAAAAATGGCTTCAGGGATTAACTGGAATGACAGGCGTCTGTTTCGGGCATATCCCAATCTGAGTAAAGCAACGGGTACAACAAGATGGATGAAAAAAAGAAGTAAGAAAAGAAATGCAAAAAAATGTACCCCAAAAAAAATTGATGGGTCAGAAAAGTAACACAGGTCAAAATTGAAAGACAGATCAAACAGGATTTTTATTGAGGATGAAATAATTTACGCTATAAAATTATCTGCGGGAAACTGTGGATAATCTTTATGATATATTTAAAAAGAAGGAAGGTAAAAAAAATGGCACGATTCACGTTTAAGGGCGGGATCCATCCAAATGATGGAAAAGACCTGTCTAAAGACAAACCGATTCGGACTGTGTTGCCAAAAGGCGATCTGGTGTATCCGCTTTCTCAGCATATCGGCGCGCCAGCAAAACCGATTGTTACAAAGGGTGACCATGTTGTGATCGGACAGAAAATTGCTGAAGCCGGTGGATTTGTATCCGCTCCGATTCATGCATCCGTATCTGGTACGGTAAAGACAATTGAGCCAAGGCTGACTGTTACAGGAGTAATGGCAGATGCCATCGTCATTGAAAATGACGGAAAGTATGAAGAACTGCAGTGGCCGGAAAGAAAGCCATTGAAAGACCTCACGGGGCCTGAAATTTTGGAGATGGTAAAGGACGCCGGCATTGTCGGTATGGGTGGAGCCGGATTCCCGACTCACGTTAAGTTATCTCCAAAGGAACCAGAAAAGATAGACTTCATTATTGCAAACTGTGCAGAGTGTGAGCCATATTTGACCAGCGATTACAGAAGGATGTTAGAATCTCCTGAAAAAATCGTAGGCGGAGTACGTGCAATTCTTAAAATATTCCCAAAAGCAAAAGGAATTATTGCGGTGGAAGACAATAAGAAAGATGCAATTGCCATTTTAAAAGAAGCAGCAAAGGATGATTCCAATATGGAAGTCATGGAATTAAAAACCAAGTATCCCCAGGGTGCAGAGCGACAGCTTATATATGCAACTACAGGGAGAGCGATTAATTCCTCCATGCTTCCTGCAGATGTGGGATGCATTGTAAATAACTGTGATACGGTCACTGCCGTTTACAGAGCTGTATATGAAGGAAGACCGCTGATGCACCGTATCGTTACGGTAACGGGAGATGCCATAGCAAATCCCCAGAATTTCAGCGTGTGTACCGGAACGAATTACCATGAACTCATTGAAGAAGCAGGCGGATTTAAGACACAGCCGGAGAAGATTGTATCCGGTGGTCCGATGATGGGATTTGGATTGTATAATCTGGATGTTCCTACAACCAAGACATCCTCTGCTCTTTTATGCCTGACGAAGGATGAAGTTTCCCAGTATGAACCTACTGCATGTATCAATTGCGGCCGCTGTGTGAGCGTCTGTCCGGGGCGTATCATACCGTCCAAACTGGCGGATTATTCTATGCGCCATGATGAGGAATCCTTTGTCAAATATGAAGGTATGGAGTGCTGTGAATGCGGCTGCTGCAGCTTTATTTGTCCTGCAAAGCGTCCGTTAACCCAGTATATCAAATCCATGCGTAAAATTGTTCTTGCAAATAGAAAGAAGAAGTAGAAGGGAGAGTGAACAAGAATGAGCGATTTATTAAAAGTATCCTCAAATCCTCATATCCGCTCGCCATATAAGAGCAGCCAGATTATGCTTATGGTACTGGCGGCACTGCTTCCGGCAAGTGCGTTTGGCGTTTGGAATTTTGGATTAAATGCTTTTATTATAATTATGATATCAGTTGCATCCAGTGTCGCTACCGAATACATATACGAAAAGCTGATGCATAAAAAAATAACCATAAATGATTACAGTGCTGCTTTGACAGGACTATTACTGGCTTTGAACCTGCCGGCGACGGTACCCTGGTGGTTGCCTGTCATTGGCAGTGTATTCGCAGTGTTAATTGTAAAACAATTATTTGGCGGACTGGGACAGAATTTTATGAACCCGGCTTTAGGAGCAAGATGCTTCCTGTTAATTTCTTTTACCGGAAGAATGACAGACTTTACATATGACGGTATTTCGGGTGCAACGCCTCTGGCAGCATTAAAAGCGGGAGAGGCAGTGAACCTCAAGGATATGTTTTTTGGAACAACGGCGGGTACCATCGGAGAGACATCTGTAATTGCGATTCTCATTGGAGCTATTTTCCTCCTGGCAACGGGGATAATTAATCTTCGTATTCCTGCCACTTATATTATTACCTTTGCGTTATTTATTGTCATTTTCGGGGGACATGGTCTGGATGGCGGCTATCTGGCAGCGCAGCTTTGCGGCGGCGGTCTTATGCTGGGGGCATTTTTCATGGCTACGGATTATGTAACTTCACCGATTACAAAGAATGGCCAGCTTATATTTGGTATTGTACTTGGTATATTTACCGGACTTTTCCGGTTGTTTGGAAATTCTGCGGAAGGTGTTTCCTATGCGATTATCATATCAAACATGCTGGTACCGCTGATTGAGAAAGTAACCTATCCGAAGCCTTTTGGAAAAGGAGGCGAAAAGTTTTGAATAGTATAATTAAAAATGCATTGATTTTAATGGCGATTACGCTTTTTGCAGGAGTGCTGCTGGGCGGCGTGTATGAGATTACGAAAAATCCCATCAAGCAGCAGCAGGAAACAGCAAAGGCAGAAGCCTACAAAGCGGTATTCCCGGATGCAGATAAACTGGAAGCAATTGATGATCAGAAAGCTTCTCTGGACTCTGCAGCAGCGGTACTTACTGAAAATGGCTTTACTGCTGAAAAGATAAATGAAGTCCTGAGAGTCCTGGATGCTTCTGGAAAATCACTGGGTGTTGTTATGAATGTAACTACCGGTGAAGGCTATGGCGGTGATATTATATTTACCATGGGAGTCCGCAATGACGGAACCTTAAATGGAATCGAAATATTGACCATCAATGAAACAGCAGGTCTTGGAATGAAAGCTGATGAAGATGCTTTTAAGTCCCAGTTTAAAGATAAGAATGTAGAAAAGTTCTCTTATACAAAAGGAGGGGCACAGTCCGATGACCAGATTGATGCCTTGAGCGGGGCAACGATTACCACAAACGCTATGACAAATGGTGTGAATGCCGGTCTTGCTTTCTTCAAGTCTTTAAGTGAAGGAGGTCTTTTAGATGAATAAAATGACAGAACGTCTTTATAATGGTCTGATTAAAGAAAATCCTACTTTTGTGCTGATGCTTGGTATGTGTCCGACTTTGGCGGTAACTACTTCTGCTATTAACGGTGTGGGTATGGGGCTGACCACGTTGGTTATTCTGGCAATGTCCAACCTGATCATATCCGCACTCCGGAAAGTAATACCAAATGGTGTGCGTGTGCCGGCGTTTATCGTAATTGTAGCTTCTTTTGTAACAATTGTTCAGTTTTTATTAGAGGCATATATTCCGTCTCTGTATGACAGCCTGGGAATCTATATTCCCCTGATCGTTGTAAACTGTATTATACTGGGACGTGCGGAGTCTTATGCGTCTAAGTTCCCGGTGCTGCCGTCTTTATTTGATGGAATCGGCATGGGGCTTGGATTTACCGTTGGTTTGACCTGTATTGGCGCTGTAAGGGAATTAATCGGCGCTGGACAGCTGTTTGGCTTTCAGATTATGCCTTCCTCCTATGAACCAGTTACTATCTTTATCCTGGCACCTGGTGCCTTCCTGGTACTGGCTATGCTGACTGCGATACAGAATAAAGTAAAAATCAACGCAGAAAAGAAGGGCAAAGTAACAAAGATTGGTTCCGGATGTACCGGTTCCTGTGATTCTTGCGGGAGCAGCTGTAAAGGAGGAGAAGCATAATGAAAGAATTAATCATGATTGGCATAGGCTCCGCCTTTATTAATAACGTAGTTTTGAGCCAGTTTTTGGGTTTATGTCCATTCCTGGGTGTTTCTAAAAAAGTTGGGACTGCAGCCGGAATGGGAGCAGCGGTTGTATTTGTAATTACCATAGCATCCTTTATCACCGGACTGGTATATCAGTTTATACTGACACCTTTGAATCTGACTTATCTGCAGACGATCGTATTTATTTTAGTAATTGCTGCGCTGGTGCAGTTTGTGGAAATGTTTTTGAAAAAGTCAAGCCCTGGTCTCTATAATGCACTGGGAGTTTATCTGCCTTTGATCACAACAAACTGTGCAGTACTTGGTGTGGCACTTTTAAATGTTCAGAAATCTTATAACCTGTTGGAAGGTGTTGTAAACGGATTTGCTACGGCAGTTGGATTCTTCGTAGCAATCGTGCTTATGGCAGGTATTCGGGAAAAGACAGAGCATAATGACGTTTCACCTGCATTTCAAGGCTCCCCGATTGTATTGCTCACTGCGTGCCTGATGGCGATTGCCTTCTTTGGTTTCGCAGGATTGAAATAAGGGGGGGATGATAAGTATGTTAACAGGAATATTACTGGCGGCAGCAATTGTAGGAGGTACCGGTTTATTATTGGGACTCTTCCTGGGATTTGCCGGAAAGAAATTTAATGTAGAAGTAGACGAGAGAGAGCTTATGATCCGCGACGAACTGCCTGGTAATAACTGCGGCGGCTGCGGATATGCAGGCTGTGATGCTTTGGCGAAGGCGATTGCTTTGGGTGAAGCAGAAGTAGGAGCATGTCCGGTAGGCGGAGCGCCGGTAGCGGCGAAAATCGGAGAGATCATGGGCAAGGCAGCAGGAGACAGTAAGCGCATGAGCGCATTTGTAAAATGTGCGGGAACCTGTGAAAAGGTATCCAATGATTACGATTACTGCGGCGCACAGGACTGCGAAATGCTGGCATTTGTACCGGGAGGCGGCCCGAAGAGCTGTAATCACGGATGTCTGGGATTTGGAACCTGTGTAAAAGTTTGTCCTTTCGATGCCATCGCAATCGTTGACGGCATTGCAGTAGTGGATAAGGAAAGCTGTAAAGCATGCGGCAAATGTATTGCCCACTGTCCGAAACATCTGATTGAACTGGTTCCCTATGAAGCAAAACATCTTGTAAAATGTTCTTCCAGGGATAAAGGCAAGATTACGATGCAGTCTTGTAAAGCAGGATGTATCGGCTGTAAAAAATGTGAGAAAGAATGTCCTGCCGGAGCGATCACTGTAACAGATAATGTAGCCCATATTGATTATGAGAAATGTACCGGCTGCGGTATCTGCGCTGAAAAATGCCCGGTTAAGATCATAACAGGAAAACCAGCGTAATGGCTGAGCCTGTCGTGAGGGTTAAAACCCCGCCCATAAAGGCGGGGTTTTTATTCATGACAAGAAAGTTCGCGCAAGCGTGCTTTCTATCGTTTAAAGAAAAGCATGGAACAAAAGGGTAACAGATCATGCTGTCTGAACTGTTACACAAAAGGAGGAGTAGAATTGCAGCAATCATTGATTAAGCGTCTGAAACCCGTCACAGAAGAGGAACAGCGGATTTTAACCGGAGACAGGCATATCCAGAAGGAGATCTATACCACCGGCAGGGAATTCACGGTGGACAGCGCAAAGATGCTTGAAAAGGGAAGATTGATCGATATTCGTACCCATACCAGGTTCATTGCTTTTCCCTCCCATAAGCATAATTATATTGAGATCATGTATATGTGCGCCGGGGAGACTTCCCATGTCATAAATGGAACCACCAAAGTTACGCTGAAAGAGGGGGATCTGCTTTTTATGAACCAGTTTTCCTCCCATGAGATATTGGCGGCAAAGGAAGAGGATATCGGGATTAACTTTATTATTCTTCCAGAGTTTTTTGACGAGGTACTGCCTATGCTGACCAAGGGAAATGTACTTAGTAATTTTTTAGTGAGTACCCTGCGCAAAAACACAAATACGGCGGGATATCTGCATTATAAGGTAGCCCAGGTGCTGCCGATCCAGAATCTGATCGAAAATCTGGTGTGGTCCTTGCTGAATCATCAGCCAAATTACCGCCAGATTAACCAGACCACCATGGGACTGCTGTTTATGCAACTGGTAAATGCAACAGACTGCATTGAGGCGGGGAATCAGGAACAGCGGATTTTAACCGGAGACAGGCATATCCAGAAGGAGATCTATACCAC
>NZ_JAWYAJ010000400.1:0-5995 GCF_034124845.1 Robinsoniella sp. | reverse complement strand
TTATATTAATTATGAGTTAGAAGCCGGAACGACATATTATTTTGTAGGTACCCGATATAGTCAGTGGGATAACGGTGATTATAAGCTAGTATTCATGAGAGATATTGAAGTTAGTCTGGATAATCAAGGTGCTGCAAATACCAGTTTAGAAAGGCTTTACTCTAAGGGGAATCTCTGGTATGCAACCAGCGACCGTGAAGGGGATAATATCAGTGTAATTGAACGCCCAGCTAAAACAGGTTATATTTTTGATGGCTATTATACAGAAGCAAATGGCAGAGGAACACAGGTCATTAATAAAGATGGAGCAGTTTTAAATACACTTGCAGAGATAAGTGTCAATTCTACAATCTATGCGAAGTGGGCACCGGATCCAAGCCTGGTATATGCAGCAACAATTAACAGCGGTACAGGTGATGGAAGTTATTCTGCTGGTACAAAAGTGAATATCAAAGCAGATGCTCCGGCTTCTGGCATGAGATTTAAAGAATGGACAGTTACGAACGGCGGAGTAGTGCTTGCAAATAGCAAGAGCGAATCCACAAGCTTTGTTATGCCGGCTAAGGCAGTTACAGTAACTGCTACATACGAAAAAATAGAGACTTATAAAGTTTCATATAATGCCAATTCAAAATCGTCAGTAACGGGTGTACCTTCGGATACAAAGGAGTATATGGCAGGAACTACAGCTTCAGTTAAAGGAGGTACAATCAGTAAAACGATGTTTTTTGTTGGATGGAATACAGCGGCAAACGGCAAAGGAACCAGCTATGCACCGGGACAAAATATTAAAATCAGTGGAAATGTTACTTTATATGCACAGTGGAAAAGCATTTATACAGATACAAAATCATTGAAATTCAAAGTAACAGGTTTGAACACGGTATCCTGCATCGGCACAGCCAATAAAAAAGCTACATCCATAAAAATACCGGATACCATTACAGTTGGTGGAATTAAATATAAGGTTACCAAAGTTACTGCCGGCGCTTTCAAAAACAATAAGAAAATCAAAAGTGTTACCATTGGAAATAATGTAAAGACATTGGAAAGAGGCGCTTTCTTTAAGTGCAGTAATCTGAAAAAAGTAACTATCGGCACCGGATTGGTTACAATCAGCATTCACGTATTCTGCCATGCAAAGAAAAACTGCACCATCACAATTAACAGTACAAAGTTAAAAACGGTGAAGACAGCAATGAACCATGGAACAAAGAATATGACCGTAAAGGTGCCTAAGAGTAAGTTAAGAACCTACAAAAAATTATTTGAAAAAACCTCTAAGACACTGTCAGTAAAAGCAAAATAGAATAATTAGTTCATTCAGGTCTTACCAAAGGCATGAAAAAAGGAGATCAGACGGAATATCTGGTCTCCTTTTTTAGAGATTGGGCATAAAGATACTGATTAACGGTCTGGATTCAGTAATTTGGTCATTGGTGACTGAAGAATCCATTTTTCCAAAGTTTTAATTAATCCATCCATATCAATGGGCTTTGTTATGTAATCGTTCATTCCCACACTGTAGGCTTTGCTGATATCCGTTATAAAAGCATTTGCGGTCATAGCCAGTATGGGAATTTTTTTGGCATCCTTTCGCTCTAGCAGGCGTATTGCGGAAGCGGCATCGTAACCATTCATCACAGGCATCTGGATATCCATTAAAATCGCCTGATAGTATCCGGGACAGGAAGCGAGGAATTTGTCAACGGCATCCTGCCCGTTTTCGGCAGTTTCAATCAGAATATCCTGCATATGAAGCAGTTCAGAAGCGATTTCCCGGTTCAGCTCATTATCTTCAACCAGCAGGATTCTTTTACCGCTCAAAGTAGAATGCGTTGCCTCTTCCACGATTTCTTCAGTTATTTTGCTGCCGGAACTGAGCAGCTGAAATACTTTCCATATCTTTGAAGTAAAAATCGGGCTGGTCAAAAATGCAGTTGCTCCGGCCTGAAGTAAATCGCTTTCATGCGTGGGGCATTCATAAGGTGTGATGATGATAACAGGAACATGTTCCCCCAGAGATTGGCGTATATTTTTGAGAAAATTCAGATGATCCGTATCTTTCGGATCATCTGGATCCCAGTTTAGAAGCACAGCGAAAAATTCTTCTCCTCGGTCACATGCGGCTATTATGAGTTCCTGTGCTTCGGATGAGGAGGATGCCCGGTATCCCTGCATATCATGTTCATTCAATAAGGTAGTTACATTTTCACATATAGATTTTTTATCATTTACGATTAATATGGAACGTCCTGTCAGTTGGTGAGTGACTGATTCTTCTTTATCCGGCAAGTCAAAAGGGATGGAGACGGTGAATTGGCTTCCCTTTCTAATTTCACTTTTGACTTCAATTGATCCGCCCATTAGTTTGACAATATTCTCTGCAATGGACATTCCCAGACCGGTGCCGTTTATTTTACTGATCCGTGAATCTTCTGCACGGGAAAAGGGTTCGAAAATGTGGGGAAGAAACTCTTTAGTCATACCGATACCATTGTCTGAAAAAATAAATTCATAATACCCCTTATTTTTGTTAAATGGCTCCAATTCATTGATAAAAAGGGTGATCCGTCCTCTCTGCGGGGTATATTTAATGCAGTTGGAGAGCAAGTTCATAAATACCTGCTGCAACCTGTCCCCATCCGTAAAAATATTTTCATGCAGTACTTTATGGATGTGAATCTGTAATTTCTGCTGCTTTTGATCCAGTAACGGTCTGCATATATCGGCTATATTCTGTATTAATTTGGGAAGACTGATAACTTCCGAAAGAAGATCAATTTTCCCGGCTTCAATTTGGGACATATCCAGGATTTCATTGATCAGACTTAACAGGTACTGGCTGGAAGTATCGATTTTATTCAAACAATCTTCCAATTTGGCGGGATCGGATATATTAGCCTTTGCAATCGTGCTCATGCCAATAATAGCATTCAATGGAGTGCGGGTATCGTGTGACATGGAAGATAAAAACTTGGTTTTTGCTGAGTTTGCCACATGTGCCGCCGTATAGGCTTCTTCCAGTTTGGCCTGCTGTCTTGCCTGCTCCAAGCGGTCTTTCGTTACATCAATACCAACTGTGTAAAAGGAAGGTATGCCATCCCAGCTGTCTTCTCCGTCTGCATAGCATAAAGTGATCGTCAGGATTTTGGTATCGCCGCTGCGGGTAAAAATCCGGGCTTCCATAATGATACTTTGATCGGTGCCTTCAATTTCTTTAAGCCTTTGTACAATGCGTTTTAAATCTTCGGGATGCACATAATCACATTTGGAATCCAATTCTTCTTCGAATTGTTGTTTGGTATATCCGATAATTTTTAAGAATTCCGCGCCATACCAGAGTATGGACCGGTAATCTCGTGCATCCAGACGGGCAAATCCTCCTGGAAGAGTTTTAAAGAGAATTTCTCGTTCTCTTTCTTTTTTAGCCAGCTTAAATTCTGAGCTGTACATATCATGGGACAGTTCTATTCGTGATTTGCGTCCGTTCCAGTTTATCTGTCGGTTTTTGATCATAAAAGTTCGTTCAAGAACCGGATTATAAAATTCCCATTCATATGATTCATCTGTCCGTAACTTGTCATTGGTGCAGAAAGGACACGGGGATGTCCTACCCTGAATTGTTTCATAACATCGGCGTCCGATCACATCTTCTCTATCCGTTTTCAGAGTTTCACAGCTTGTACGATTCACGTAGAGTAATTCATATGTATTCATGTCGCTGATATAGATATTGCCCATATACTCATCCATCAGCCATTCAAGGTATTGTGTCTTTTCTTCTTTTGACTGGATTAAATCGCTGATATCAGAATTGACCATATATAAGACAGGATGTCCATCCACGGTTTCTGCTGTAATTGTTCCGTTGATACGTATCCAGATAAACATACCGCTCTTAACCGGCAGACGACAATCCGCAGTAAATCTTTTCTCTCCCTGGGAAAGTGCCTGAGTTATGGCATCTCTTATTTTGTAAAATTCTTCTATATGATTCTTAAAATACTGGCGTAAATCCGGAAAAAGGGAAAGGTATTCTTCCCCTGTATATCCGGTACTTTCATAAAAATAATGATTGCCGCAAAGAAAAGTTATATTTGTATCAAATATACATTTGCCTGCGCTGCTTTGAATGGTATTTATAAATATATCAAATTCTTTTTCAATAAATGACATCCCCATATGCAAACTCCTTTTTTGGAAATAGTATTAGATATAATATGATGAAGCTTAAATTACTTTTATTATATCGGAAAAGATCAGATAAAGCAATATCACAATAAATTCTGTCATAGAGCCTGGTGTCACAACCGTTAATCAAAGCATTTGTCCGGTTAGGGACTTATTTTTCGTTAAAAGATGCACCTGAATTTACAAACTGTAAGAAGATTGTAAGAACTTCTTGCTTTAATAGAGATATGAAATATATAATAAACAGGCGAGGAGAGAAAAAATGAAGATCTTAGAGGCAAAAGGACTTGTGAAGTACTATGGCAAGGGAGAAAATTTGGTAAAGGCAGTGGATCACAGCAGTTTTTCAGTAGAAAAGGGAGAATTTGTGGCTGTAGTCGGTACAAGCGGTTCCGGTAAAACCACAATCCTGAATTTAATAGGTGGACTAGACTATGCAGATGAAGGAGAGATTACCATAGATGGCGAGGATCTTTCCAGGATGAAACCAGATGAACTCACGATTTTCAGGAGAAGAAAAATTGGTTTTATCTTTCAGAATTATAATCTGGTCACTGTCCTGAGCGTATATAAGAATATTATCATGCCGGTAAAGCTGGATGGTAATAAAGTAGACGATGCGTATATTCAGCGTATTACTGCGATGCTGGGCATTGAGAAAAAGATGAAGTCTTATCCCAATCAATTATCCGGAGGACAGCAGCAGAGGGTTGCAATCGCACGGGCGCTGTCCGCGAAACCGGCTATTATATTAGCAGATGAACCCACCGGCAATCTGGACAGCAAAACCAGCCAGGAAGTAATGGGACTTCTCAAGATGACCAGCCGGGAATTCAACCAGACTGTGATTATGATTACTCATAATGAAGAAATTGCCCAGCTTGCTGACCGGACAATTCACATTGAAGACGGTAAAATTGTTGGAGGTAAAGCGTGATGTTTGAAAACTCCAATAAGGATATCGTAAAGGAAATTGCGGATGAGACAATGAAGGTTCACCGTCTGCGGAATATCATGGCTTGTTTTGCTATTGCCCTGACAGCCATACTCATTACCATTATCTGCGGAATGGGAATCAGTACGGTAAAAGCTATGATGACAGAGCACGAAATGAATCCTGGTCCTGGCACAAATGGCGCAGGTGTATATGGTAATGGGGAGGTTCTGGAAAAAGTAAGGAATCAACCGGAGGTGGAGTGGGCAGATATTGCCAGGCCCTGTATGTATGGAACTCCCCATAATATAGAATTTGCAGGAATTGAAGTGAATTTTATGGGAGTCAGCGACAGTTATTATGAACACCACTACATAGATTTAATCAATGGAGCATACCCGGAAAATGCACAGGAAATGATAATGTCAGATACCCTCGCAGATAAAATAGGGAGCAAGAAGATACCGGGTGAGAAAATGTTTTTGAATCTGAAAGTGGTAAAAGACGGACAGATTACAGAAGAACCGTTAGAAGTAACAATTACAGGATTTTACGATAATCCCCTCCGGCAGATTGAGAATTATGAAGAACTTTATACAACAGAGGATTTTCCGGATATCTATAATCCTGAACTGGCGGATGAAAGCAGCAAAATTTATACAAAATTAACCGGTGTAACATCCTCTACGCCACAAAAGGAACTGGTGAAAAAACTGGAAAATCTGAGTGAAAAAGTTGGGGGCGTGGAGATTTGTTTTATTATGCCTACCAATTATCGTTTGGCTTATCTGGGAGGCGGAGCAGTGCTTCTTTTGATTATTGCATGCGGTTATTTCCTGATCTATAATATTTTCTATATTTCCATAG
>NZ_JAWYAJ010000399.1:0-15951 GCF_034124845.1 Robinsoniella sp. | reverse complement strand
GTAGGAGAGATTGGTCTGGATTATTACTGGGACAAGGAGTCCCGGGATCTTCAAAAAGAATGGTTTGTAAGACAGCTTGCCCTTTCTAAAAAAGCAGGTCTTCCGGTGATTATTCACAGCAGGGATGCAGGAAAAGATACTTTCGATATCATGAAAGCAGAACATGCCGGAAGCACAGGAGGCGTAATCCACTGTTTTTCCAATTCCAGGGAAATGGCGCGGGATTATGTTAATATGGGATATTTTATCGGGATCGGCGGTGTCGTTACCTTTAAAAATGCCAGAGTGATGAAAGAAGTTGCAGAATATGTGCCTCTGGAGCAGATCTTAATAGAAACAGACTGCCCATATCTGGCACCCGCCCCAAATCGGGGAAAACGGAATTCATCCCTGTATCTGCCTTATATAATAGAAGAAATAGCACGCATCAAAGGCGTGTCAAAAGAATTAGTAGAAGAAAAAACCTGTGAAAATGCATTGAAGATGTACCAAATCGTATAAAAGAGGTAAGTGTGAAAAATTAAATTTTTTTACACTTTCCATTGGTACAGTGCCATGGAATTGTCTGCGGCATGCAGGAGGTGTAGGTTGAAAGAAAATTAAGATATGGAAAGGAAGCCACAGTGTGCTTCTTTCAACTTTTATTGTGGCAGTATTGCAGACCGGCTCTGTAATATGCAATGGGTGTAAAAATGGATAAATTGTCAAATCCCCAGAAAACCATAGAGGTCATTCAAAAATATGAATTTGCGTTTCAAAAAAAGTTTGGACAGAACTTCTTAATCGATGGTCATGTATTGGATAAAATTATCCGTTCAGCCAATATAACAAAGGATGATTTTGTATTGGAAATCGGACCGGGCATCGGAACCATGACCCAGTATCTGGCGGAAGCCGCAAGAGAGGTGGCAGCAGTAGAGATTGATAAAGCGCTGATTCCCATCTTGGAGGATACGCTGTCCGGGTACGATAATATTACGGTCATCAACGAAGACGTCCTGAAGCTGGATATAAAACAGCTTGTTATGGAGCGAAACGGAGGCAGGCCGGTGAAAGTAGTGGCGAACCTTCCTTACTATATTACAACGCCTATTATTATGGGATTGTTTGAAAGTCATGTACCCATAGACAGCATTACCGTCATGGTACAGAAAGAAGTGGCACAGAGAATGCAGTCCGGACCGGGCAGCAAGGATTATGGAGCACTGTCACTGGCGGTGCAGTATTATGCAGAACCATATATTGTTGCCAATGTACCCCCCAACTGCTTTATGCCCCGTCCCAAAGTAGGAAGCGCCGTAATACGCCTGACCACGTACAAAGAGGCGCCAATTGACGTAAAGGATGAGCGGTTGATGTTCCGCATTATTCGTGCATCTTTTAATCAGAGAAGAAAAACGCTGGTGAACGGACTGAATAATTCACCGGAAATAACCATTTCCAAGGAAATTATTGCAGAAGCAATAGCCGAACTTGGGGTTTCACCAACCATCCGTGGCGAAGCGCTTACGCTTGGTGAATTTGCTAGGCTCAGTAATATCATTTCAGCAAAAGAATAAGCTGTTTGCAGAATATGAAAAATCGGAGATAAAGAAAACCGGGAATAAAGAAAGCATCATGTCTCCTTTATTCCCGGTTTTCTTATGGTTTTAGCACTAATTTATCAATTCCAAGAAAGTTCTTAATGACCACACAGGCGCCGCCCAGCAAAATAGCCGTATCCTGAAGCCCGGATGGCAGGATGGTACAGTATTTATCCATGCGGTTGCAGAGGGAATCCTGGATCTGCGTTGTAATATCCGGGATATACATCGTAAAGGAGCTGTTAATAATAATCAGGTTGGGATTAAAGGTATTCAGGATATTATTAATACCGATTGCCATATATTTTACAAATTGCAAAATAACCTCTCTTGCGTCATTGTCCTGCGCCTGGTAAGCCCGGATCAATGTATCTATAGATACCTCTTCCATGCCTTTGCGCTTGGCGTAATCCATAAGAATTGCCCGTTCGGAAGCATATTGCTCAAAGCATCCATGGTTGCCGCAGGGGCAGGGGCGTCCGTCCGGAACGATGATGGTATGTCCGAATTCCCCGGCATAGCCGTTATAACCTGTGTAGAGCTGATCATCGATCAGAATGCCCATACCGATACCGGAATGTACGCTTAGGTTAATAATATTCGGGTAATTGAAATAAAAAGTACGTTCACCCAGAACGGAAAGGTTAGCTTCATTGTCCATATAGACAGGTACATGAAAATGTTCGGATAAGGCATCCGAAAGGTTATCCTCTTTTATGGAATAGTAAGGGGTGAACATCACGTGATTATGATGAACAACGCCGTGGATACCGATACTGATACCAATGACACCATGAACAGAAGGGGTCAGCTCCTCTATGGTTTTTTCAATAATGGGAATCAAAACAGGAAGAAACTCCTGGCTGCATCCTTTATTTTTGTATTGTTTCACAAAGCAATGGGTTCCCTTTAAGTCCGAGGTAAGTACCGTGATGTAATCCACACTGACATCCAGTGAAATTACATGTCCGCCGGACTGGTTAAGATCCAGAAGGATTGGCTTTCGTCCTTTGTATGTCTGTGCGCTGCCGATTTCAATAACCAGGTGCTCATCAATCAAAACCTGGACAATCGCTGAAATAGTGGCCTTTGTAAGCCCCAGAGCCTTGGCGAGATCCGCTCTTGATATGGGACCGTTATTTACAATGGATTCCAGAACAAGATGGCTGTTAATATCGCGGATTAATTCCTTGCTTCCTGTTATCATATTATCCTCCGTTATAGTTTATTGACTATATTAAGTATATCATAGAAAAGGTAAATAGGACAGTCAAAAAATCATCTTTCGTAATTCTTAAATTTTTTTTTCTTTAATCTATGCTATAATATATTATATTATGGGCTTATTGTATGGAAATGGAAGAATGTGTTTTATTTATAGGAAAAACTGTTTTATTGTGCTGCTTTGAGTCTGAAAAGATATATCTTGTGTAAAATCTAAGAGATGGGGTGGATGGAATGTCAGTAAAAGAACATTTTTATTATTTGTCAGATGATCAGGAAACTAAGATTCATGCTGTAAAATGGATACCGGATGGAGAGATCAGGGCGGTACTCCAGATTGCACACGGAATGGTTGAATTTATAGAAAGATACGATGAGTTTGCCGGATATCTGGCGGACAGGGGCATTCTGGTAACAGGAAATGACCATCTGGGGCATGGCAGCTCCATAAAATCAAAAGAATATTATGGCTATTTTGCAAAAGAGAACGGTAACTGCACACTCATCCGGGATATGCATAAACTCAGGCTTATGACGGAAAAAGAAAATGCGGGAATTCCTTATTTTATACTGGGACACAGTATGGGATCATTTTTGACCAGACAGTATATCTGCTGCCATGGAGAAGGACTTGCCGGAACCATTATTATGGGAACAGGGTATAAGCCGAGATTTGTTGTCAAAGCAGGCATTGTACTGACCTCCATTCTGGCAAAAAGGCATGGATGGATGTACAGAAGCAGACTTGTGGATGCAATGGCGTTTGGCGGTTACAACAGGAATTATAAACCGTCAAGGACAGACCGGGACTGGCTGTGCAGGGATGAGAAAGTAGTGGATGCCTATATAGCCGAAGAGAGATGCCAGTTTTTATTTACACTGAATGCCTATCATAATCTGTTTCACGGATTGTATAAATTAACATATGAGGAATATTTAGACCGTATGCCCAGGGAAATGCCTGTCCTGTTTGTCTCAGGTGAGGATGATCCGGTAGGAGATCAGGGCAAAGGCGTAAAAAAAGTGGCGGAGACATTCAAACAAACAGGAATGAAGAAGGTCTCCTGCATACTTTATCCGGAAGATCGTCATGAAATTTTGAATGAACTGGATAAAACACAGGTTTACCGGGACATTCACCAATGGATAAGCCGGCAGATTTAAAAATCTGGAATATACATTTTGGTACAGGCACCGTTCATTAAGCTCTGAACCAGAAAGAATAGGGAGTTAGCATGTTTAATATACTAGTTTGCGATGATGATAAGGAGATCATGGATGCTGTTGAAATATACTTAAACCAGGAAGGGTATGAAGTCTATAAAGCAATGGACGGGGAGTATGCCCTTCAGACCTTAAAATTGGTAGAAATTCATCTGGTTATTGCGGATATAATGATGCCGAAGCTGGATGGAATCACATTGACAAAGGAAATCAGAAAGACAAGCGGGGTACCGATTATTATTCTTTCAGCAAAATCGGAAGATACGGATAAAATAATGGGGCTTAATAATGGGGCAGATGACTATCTGACAAAGCCTTTTAATCCACTGGAGCTTGTGGCAAGGGTGAAATCCCAGCTCAGGCGTTACACAAAGCTGGGGAATTATGTAAAAGGGGATATCACGGTGATCTATCGGACGGGCGGCCTTGTCATTAATGATGAAGAAAAGGAAGTTACGGTAGATGGAGTTGCGGTAAAACTCACCCCAATTGAATATAACGTACTGCTCCTGCTTGTGAAAAATAAAGGAAAGGTATTTTCCATAGACCAGATCTATGAACAAATCTGGAATGAGGCGGCAATCGGTGCCGATAATACGGTAGCAGTACATATCAGACACATCAGAGAGAAGATTGAGATCAACCCCAAAAGCCCCCGGTATCTGAAAGTAGTATGGGGAATTGGCTATAAAGTAGAGAGTATAGCAGATGAAGAATGAAGAAGTGGAATTAAAAGGCAAGGAAACTGAGTTTCTTGCGGCAAGAAAGATCATAACACTGACGGTAGAATACATGTCGCTAATTATTATTATCTGTTCTTTTATGATCAGTCTCAGCATGATGACTTCCCTGGAGGACTTTCAGAATGCATTTGGTAAGCCTTATCCGGAAACGGCCAAATATGAGACCCAGGTGGAAGAAAAGATCGGGCAGCTGCATGAATTTCTGGAGGGCTGCAATAAATTTGAGACAGACGGGGTCTATGATCCAGATAGAATCGTTGATATAGAAGAATATGCCCGGCATCAGAATATTACGGAAAACCGCAAAGGCGGACTCACTTACCGGCTGCATGATCTGTTGCAATGGGCACAGCAGGGGATAGAACTGGATATGGAGGAAGCATGTTCGCCTATTGGTTATAGAGATATCGGGGAATATGCCCGTGAGACGGGAAAGGACCGGGACAAGCTTTATCTGCATTTGAAAATTGCAATAGCGGGCATCTGGGAAGATGTCTGGCATTATAATACACTTAAAGTAGAATTTAACGGTAAGAATACCAATTTAAAATACATAGTTCTCGATAAAAATAATAAACAAATTTATGGGAACACGAATTTGTCGGAAGAACAGATTCTGAGTCTGGGAACCTATGTAGTGCTGGATTATAAAAATCTGGAGTACGATGCCAATCTGAAATTCAAAAAAAATATATACAGTAATCTGGGAAGAGGGATTTCGCCCAACTGTATCGACAGCCGTTTCATAATCGGAATCGATACGTCATTTCCGGTTCAGGATGAATTCTATGATATGAAAGAACGATATGAGAACTGGATGCCATGGAGCCGTGGGGCTGCAGTTGTATGCGGCATTTTTATGTTCATCTGGCTTTCTTCCATTGGATATTTTACCAATATCTCAGGATATGAAAAAGGGAAATTTAATCTGATGAAAATAGACAGTTTTCCAATCGAGGTGCTGACACTTATAAGCGTTATGGTCATTGCCCTGGGTGGACATCTGGCATATCTGAGCTATCAGAATCTTGGGATTTTCCCTGGAATAGCAGGGGTATTGTTTTCACTGGCTGGCTTTGCAAATGGAATGTTTGTGGTTTGGTATGGCAGCATGGTGCGCCGGGTAAAGGGTGGTGTATTACTAAAATACAGTTTTATCTGGAACATGTGGCGGGAGTTGTACCATATGATTTATAGAAGAAAGATTTCCGTCAGAATTCTAGTCTGGTATATTGGATTCTTGCTTGTGATCCTCCTGGGAATCATTTTTATTACCTGTCTGGGAGTCTGGGGTCTGCCCCTGACAATATTGATAGAGCTGCTTATCGGGATTAACTTAGTAAAGATGACGGTTCAGCAGGATGAAATTTCAACCGGTATAGAGCACATATTAAATGGAGATTTTGATTATAAGATTGATGGATCTAAATTTTTACCCTCCAACAAAAGGCTGTCGGATTCCGTAAATAAAATGAGTAGGAGTCTGGAGTCTATTATTGAAGAGAATACGAAGAATGAAAGGCAAAAGACAGATTTAATTACAAATGTATCCCATGATATTAAAACGCCCCTGACATCTATTATCAATTATGTAGATCTGCTAAAAAGACTGGATTTGTCAGATCAAAAGGCAAGGAATTATTTAGAAGTGCTGGATCAGAAGTCCCAGAGGCTCAAGTATCTGACAGAAGATCTGCTGGAAGCATCTAAAATCAGTTCCGGAAATATCCTTTTAGAATATATGAACATTAATTTTAAAGAACTGATCCTGCAGACAGCAGGGGAATTTGATGACCAGTTTAAAGCAAGGGGGCTGGAACTGATCACCAGCGTTCCGGATCATCCCATTATCATACGTGCAGATAATACACGGATATGGCGTGTCATAGAAAACCTGTATAATAATGTAGTAAAATATGCAATGCCCGGTACCAGAGTATATGCAGCAATTCGCACAGTGAATGAAAAGATGGTTTTTTCCATTAAAAATATATCCGAATATCTGCTTAATATGGAAGCGGAAGAGCTGACGGAGCGTTTTATACAGGGGGATAAATCCAGAAGTACGGAAGGCAGCGGGCTTGGATTATCAATTGCAAGATCCCTTACGGAAATGCAGGGCGGTGAATTCCGAATCAGTGTAGATGGGGATCTGTTTAAAGCAGTATTAATATTTCCAATTGCAGAAGCCGGGATGAACGGTATCTAAACATTAAAACAGCCAGTCCGAGTCAAAAGCCGGACTGGCTGATACAATCATACATCAGTATGTATTTATTCAGATTTTTCTTTTGTGGAACCTGTTGTAGGAGATAAATTCTTAAATGCTGTCGGTTCCATAATCTCAGGGATCTCGTCAGAAATACTTTCCTCATTTTCTTCGTCCGGAATATAATGATCAAAGATCTTCGCGAAGAAATATGAATTAATAAATGCAATCAGTGCAAAACCAATCAGAATCCATACGATCAGACCATAGGCAAATACAATAGGGATCATCAGAGTAGCTCCGGCAGGAACAACAGCAACAATCAGGATTAAAAATGTATATGGAAGATGTCGGATGGACATAAACAGCGAATTCTTGAAGGTGTTCTTAATAGAATTCACAAATTTGGATAAAATCGGGAAAATGTAAGATAATACAAATGCATACACAACTGCAACAACCATAAGACCATAACGCATAACAGTAGTCAGTGTGGATTTCATCTGTCCGGTAATACGGAAATCCATCAGCAGGATAATACCGGCTACGAACATAATCAGCCAGATAATCGTACTCTGCTTGAAATTTTCCTTAAAAGATTTGAAGAAACTCTTTATAATATAGGATTCCTCATTACGCGCCATTTTCAGCGTGACATAATACATAGCCGTACAGGAAGCTCCGATGGTAACAACCGGAATACAGCATATTAGAAATACAACGTTTAACATCATCAAGTCTGCTACCCTGGACATAAAAGTGAAGAACTTATTGTCCATACTAAAAAATCTACCCATTCTAAAATACCTCTTTTAACGATTTATTTGTTTATAACAAATTATATAGGATTATAGGGAAAAATGCAAATAAATAAAGCATAAACTTGGGGAAATGAGCATAACTTACAAATTTTTTTTCCTCCTTGACTTTTTATTCCGTGCTACATATAATGAAAATTAGCAATATATATAGAAAAGACGATGACGAAGACAGTACATTTATAATGCCGGAGAGTATCCGGTGCGAAATTTTCAGCGAGCCGGTGGTGGTGGAAGACCGGTAAGAGTAGGATAAATGGAATATCACTTCAGAGTTTCAGGCTGAATAACAGTAGGCGCTGACGGTTTTCCGCCGTTAACAGGAACGCGTATGTCAGTATGTTGTAACAGGTGGTTAACGAAGTGTATAGCTCTCGTCCTTTTACAGGGATGGGAGCTTTTTTTGGCACATTCATCCTGCAGACTGGAACGCACAGCAGGCATAAAGCAATTTTTAATTACCCAAAGACGTATAAAATTTAAGGAGGAATATATTCATGTATGACAAAGTTTCTACGAATCTTAATTTTGTTGACCGGGAGAAGAAGACAGAGAAGTTCTGGGAAGACAATCAAATTTTTGCAAAGAGTATTGATAACCGCGAGGGATGTGATACTTACACATTCTATGACGGACCGCCAACAGCAAATGGCAAACCTCATATCGGCCACGTCTTAACCCGTGTGATCAAAGACATGATTCCAAGATACCAGACCATGAAAGGGAAGATGGTTCCCCGTAAAGCCGGCTGGGATACCCATGGCCTGCCTGTTGAGCTGGAAGTGGAAAAAATGCTGGGTCTGGACGGAAAAGAACAGATTGAAGAATATGGTCTGGAACCATTTATCAAATATTGTAAAGACAGTGTATGGAAATACAAGGGCATGTGGGAAGACTTTTCTGCAACCGTTGGATTCTGGGCAGATATGGAGCATCCATATGTGACGTATGACAACAACTTTATCGAGTCCGAATGGTGGGCGCTAAAGCAGATCTGGGATAAAGGACTGTTATATAAAGGATATAAAATCGTACCTTACTGCCCGCGTTGCGGAACACCCCTTTCCAGCCATGAGGTAGCCCAGGGATATAAGGATGTAAAAGAACGTTCAGCGATTGCTAAATTCAAGGTAAAAGCCGAAGATGCATATATTCTGGCATGGACAACCACACCCTGGACATTGCCTTCAAACGTGGCACTCTGCGTAAATCCAAATGAGACTTATGTGAAGGTATCCATGAAAGAAGACGGTACGGTTTATTATCTGGCACAGGCTCTTTGCGATAAGGTACTGGGCGAAGAGACCTATGAAGTTCAGGAAACCTATGTAGGAACTGATTTGGAATATAAAGAATACGAGCCATTATTCCCATTTACCACACCGGCGAAAAAGGCTTATTTTGTAACTTGTGATACCTATGTTACTTTAACTGACGGTACCGGAGTGGTTCACATTGCGCCGGCATTCGGTGAAGATGACTCCCAGGTAGGAAGAAGATATGACCTGCCATTTCTTCAGCTGGTAGACGGCAAGGGTGAGATGACCGACGAGACACCATGGGCAGGAACGTTCTGTAAAAAAGCAGATCCCCTCGTACTGGAAGATTTAAAATCAAGAGGACTTTTATTCTCTGCACCCCAGTTTGAGCACAGCTATCCTCACTGCTGGAGATGTGACACCCCTCTGATCTACTATGCACGTGAATCCTGGTTCATCAAAATGACAGCTGTAAAAGAGGATCTGATCAGAAATAATAACACCATTAACTGGATACCCGAAAGCATCGGAAAAGGACGCTTCGGAGACTGGCTGGAGAACGTACAGGACTGGGGAATCAGCCGTAACCGCTATTGGGGAACGCCGCTGAATGTCTGGGAATGTGAATGTGGACATATGCATTCCATCGGAAGCATTGCGGAATTAAAAGAAATGTCGGATAACTGTCCGGAAGATATCGAACTGCACCGCCCATTCATAGATGCTGTAACCATCAAATGTCCTCACTGCGGGAAAGAAATGCATCGTGTACCGGAAGTAATTGACTGCTGGTTTGACTCCGGGGCAATGCCGTTTGCACAGCATCATTATCCGTTTGAGAACCAGGAATTATTCAAACAGCAATTCCCGGCAAACTTTATTTCAGAAGCGGTAGACCAGACACGGGGATGGTTTTATTCCCTCTTGGCGATTTCCACTCTGATCTTTAATGAAGCGCCGTATAAGAATGTTATCGTACTGGGCCATGTTCAGGATGAGAACGGACAGAAGATGAGTAAATCCAAGGGAAATGCAGTAGACCCGTTCGATGCCCTTTCCACATACGGAGCAGATGCGATCCGCTGGTATTTCTATGTGAACAGCGCTCCCTGGCTGCCAAACCGTTTCCATGGAAAAGCAGTAACGGAAGGACAGCGTAAATTTATGGGTACTCTTTGGAATACCTATGCATTTTTCGTGCTTTATGCAAATATAGATGAATTTGACGCTGCAAAATATAGTTTGGAATATGATAAGCTGCCGGTTATGGACAAATGGCTGCTGTCCAAAATGAATACCCTGATTCAGACCGTAGATGAGAACCTTGGCAATTACAAAATTCCGGAATCAGCAAGAGCTTTACAGGAATTTGTAGATGACATGAGTAACTGGTATGTACGCAGAAGCCGTGAGCGTTTCTGGGCGAAGGGCATGGAGCAGGATAAAATCAATGCATATATGACATTGTATACGGCTCTCGTAAATGTATGCAAGGCTGCAGCACCGATGATTCCGTTTATGACAGAGGATATTTACCAGAATCTGGTCTGCAATATCGACAAGACAGCACCGGAAAGCATTCACCTGTGTGACTTCCCCACAGCGGACCTGGCACAGATCGACAAAGACCTGGAAGCAAATATGGACGAAGTCCTGAAAATTGTTGTTATGGGACGCGCATGCAGAAATTCAGCGAATATCAAGAACAGACAGCCCATTGGAAATATGTTTGTGAAAGCTCCTTTTGAATTGCCGGAGTTCTTTGTGGATATCATCAGAGAGGAATTAAATACCAAAAAAGTAACCTTTACAAATGATGTAAGAAACTTTACTTCCTATAGCTTTAAACCCCAGCTTAAAACCGTGGGACCTAAATATGGAAAACTTCTTGGAGGAATCCGCCAGGCGCTTCCCCAGTTAGATGGAAATGCTGCCATGGATGAATTGAACGGAAACGGTTCCATAAAGCTTGACATAAACGGAACTGAGGTTGTATTATTAGAAGAGGATCTGCTGATTGAGACAGCGCAGATGGAAGGATATGTGTCAGAACAGGATAACGAAATTACCGTTGTGCTGGATACAAACCTCACTCCGGAGCTGATTGAAGAAGGTTTCGTCAGAGAGCTGATCAGTAAGGTACAGACCATGAGAAAAGAAGCGGGCTTTGAAGTGACAGACAGAGTCGTGGTTTATGCAAAAGACAATCAGAAGATTGAAAAAATATTAGAAGAGCACAGAGAAGAGATTAAGTCAGAAGTTCTGGCTGATGATATTGTGACAGGCTCTGCAAACGGCTATGTAAAGGAATGGAACATCAACGGGGAGACAGTAACCATGGGCGTGGAGAAGGTGTAATATACCAGAAAACAGGAGGATGGTTCATGAGTAAAAAATTTGACAAGGAAGCATTTATTAACGATGTTAAGGCTAATGTAAAAACCTTATATCGTAAGACGATTGAGGAAGCGACGAAACAGCAGGTATTTCAGGCGGTGTCCTATACGATTAAAGATACAATTATAGATAACTGGCTGGCAACCCAGAAACAGTACGAAGAAGATGACCCGAAGACAGTGTATTATATGTCTATGGAGTTTCTGATGGGGCGTGCCCTGGGCAATAATCTGATTAATCTCACAGAGTATAACGATGTGAAAGAGGCATTAGAGGAAATCGGATTTGATCTGAATGTAATCGAGGATGAAGAGCCGGATGCAGCGCTTGGAAATGGAGGGCTTGGACGTCTTGCGGCATGTTTCCTGGATTCACTTGCTACTCTTGGATATTCTTCCTATGGCTGCGGTATTCGTTACCGTTATGGGATGTTTAAACAGAAAATAGAAAATGGTTTTCAGATTGAAGTGCCGGATAACTGGTTAAAGGACGGCAATCCTTTCGAACTGCGCCGTCCGGAATATGCCAAAGAAGTGAAATTTGGCGGATATGTACGTGTGGTATATGATGAAGAGACCAGAAGAAACCGCTTCATCCAGGAAGGCTGCCAGTCCGTGCGTGCCATTCCTTTTGATATTCCCATTGTGGGATATGACAACCGTATCGTGAATACGCTGCGTGTCTGGGATGCAGAAGCCATTAACGACTTCCAGCTGGATTCCTTTGACAAGGGAGATTACCAGAAAGCGGTAGAGCAGGAAAACCTGGCGCGGAACATTGTAGAAGTTCTTTACCCCAATGACAATCATTATGCCGGCAAAGAACTCCGCTTAAAACAGCAGTACTTCTTCATTTCCGCCAGCGTACAGGCAGCAATAGAGAAATATAAGAAAAAACATTCCAATATGAGGAAATTCTACGAAAAAGTCACATTCCAGTTAAATGATACCCATCCTACAGTAGCGGTAGCGGAATTAATGCGTATCCTGGTAGATGAAGAAAATCTGGAATGGGATGAAGCATGGGAAGTGACAACGAAGACCTGTGCATATACAAACCATACTATCATGGCGGAAGCTCTGGAAAAATGGCCGATAGAGTTATTTTCCAGGCTGCTTCCCCGTATTTACCAGATTATTGAAGAGATTAACCGCAGATTCCTCATTGAGGTTGGCAGAAAATATCCGGGTGACCAGAATAAAGTCAACAAGATGGCAATCATACATGACGGACAGGTGAAGATGGCACATCTTGCGATTGTAGCCGGTTACTCTGTAAATGGTGTGGCACAGCTTCATACCGAGATCCTGAAAAAGCAGGAGTTAAGGGATTTCTATGAAATGATGCCTGAAAAGTTCAACAATAAGACCAATGGTATTACCCAGAGAAGATTCCTTCTTCATGCGAATCCGCTGCTGGCTGATTGGGTAACCGCCCACATTGGGGATGAGTGGATTACAGACCTGCCACAGATTTCCAAATTAAAGATCTATGCAGAGGACAAAAAAGCACAGCAGGAATTTATGAACATCAAATACCAGAATAAGGTCCGTCTTGCCAAATATATTTTAGAGCACAACGGTGTGGAAATTGATCCCCGTTCCATCTATGATGTACAGGTAAAGAGGCTACATGAATACAAACGCCAGCTGATGAACATTCTGCATGTTATGTATTTATACAATACCATTAAAGATCACCCGGAAATGGAGTTCTATCCCAGAACATTTATATTCGGTGCCAAGGCAGCAGCAGGCTACCGCCGTGCGAAGCTTACCATTAAGCTGATTAATGCAGTGGCGGATGTTGTAAATAATGACAGATCTATAAAAGGCAAACTGAAAGTGGTATTTATTGAAGATTATCGTGTATCCAATGCGGAATGGATTTTCGCAGCATCGGATGTATCGGAGCAGATCTCAACGGCAAGTAAAGAAGCATCCGGTACCGGTAATATGAAATTTATGTTAAACGGAGCCCCGACCCTGGGCACCATGGACGGGGCAAATGTGGAAATCGTTGAAGAAGTTGGGGAAGAGAACGCATTTATCTTCGGGCTTAGTGCGGACGAAGTAATTAACTTTGAGAATAATGGCGGCTATCACCCAATGGATTATTTTAACAATGATCAGGATATCCGCAGGGTACTGATGCAGCTGATCAATGGGGAATATGCAAAGGATGACCCGGAACGTTTCCGTGAAATCTACAACTCTCTGTTAAATACCAATAGCAGCGACAGAGCAGATACCTACTTTATTCTGGCTGACTTTAAGTCCTATGCACAGGCACAGAAGAAGGTGGAAGAAGCATACCGCGACGAAGCTCGTTGGGCGAAAATGGCTATTCTGAACGTAGCTAGCAGCGGTAAGTTCACTTCAGACAGAACAATTCAGCAGTATGTGGATGAAATCTGGCATTTGGATAAAGTAGTAATCGAGTAGAAAAAGCTGCTTTTCATCAAGCAGGATATTTTAATATGAAAAGCTTGGTATATTAATTTTATTGCGGGCAATTCGGCAGATGACCGGATTATCTGCAATAAGATAAGTATGCCAGGCTTTTTGTTTTTTCCTTTTTAATAAGTTGCCCAGAGCATAGTTAAAAGTGGAGTTTAAAACAGATAATTAAAAAATTTCCCTGATTTATGCATAATATAGAAATCCGGTAATATACATAAGACAAGGAAGGTGCGCCATGAAGGAAAAAATAAAAAATATTCTAGCATTAATTTTACTGGTCCTCTTATTGCCTTATGTTATTACGGTTCTTATGTCGGGTAAAATAAGACAAACCTATTTGGACAGAGGAGATGATCATTCCTTTATTTCGGTAGAAGTAGACGGAAAAGTACGTGAAGTTAATTTTGAAGACTATGTAATGGGCGTTACAGCCTTGCAGATTCCATCCGCATATCAGACAGAGGCAATCAAAGCTCAGATGGTGGTTGCGAGAACAAATTTGTGTAAAATGCTGGAGGATCACCCAACGGAGCTTTTGAAAGACAAGTACTTAACCGTGGATCAAATGGAGGAACTGGGAATACGTGATAAATTCAGCAGGGCATCCAGGGAAACAAGCGGACAGGTTCTTACCTATGACGGGAATCTGATTTTGGCATCCTATCATGCCATCAGTGCCGGAAGGACAAGAGATGGAAATGATGTTCTGGGAAGACAGAATTATCCTTATCTGGCATCGGTACAGAGCGCACAGGATGTAGAGGCAGAACGTTATCTCCATGCAGAAGTGTACGATCCGGATGAAATATTGCGGATATGCAGAGAGCAGTATCCGGATATGAAAGCATATTACCCGGAAGGAACTGAGGTATCCACTGATATTCCAGCAGACCAGACCGATACAGGAGCCAAAGAAAGCAGAATAGAGGAAGAAGATTACCAGCAGGAAACGGCACTCAATGTAAAAGCAGATGGAAGAGAGAACGTCACCACAACCTGGAATGCAGACCAGGGTGCGGATGCTTTATCCGGGGGTCTGTCAGGAGTAGAAACTGAAATATTAACCGAGGCGGCAGAACCGAAAGCGCCAAAAGAACCCCAGGAAAAGTCGGAAAGTGTATCTGAAACTCCGAGGCAGACAGAAAGTGTATCTGAAACTACCAGGCAGACAGAAAGTGCAGCTGAGACGCAGGCACAGACAGAGGGTACAGCGGAAACCCAGGCACAGACAGAGGGTCCAGCTGAGACCCAGGGACAGTCGGAGTCATCCGGAAACGAACAGCAGGGAACTGATGAATTAAATAAAAATAATCTCTGGGACAATATGGAGATTGAAAGCAACGATGATGCAGGATATATAACAAAAATCCGTATTGGTGACACCGAAATTCCGGGTGAAGAATTCCGCAAATTCCTGAATTTAAATTCCAGCTGCTTTACGATGGAGCAGGTAGAAAAAGGAATCCGTATCACAACAAAAGGGTTGGGACATGGTGTGGGAATGAGCCAATACGGTGCGGAGAGAATGGCTGAATCCGGAAAGCCGTATGATGAGATTTTGCAATATTATTTTAAAGATGTAACGATCGAGATAAATGAAAAACAAAACTCCACAGAGACAGAATCCAATGCCGTAAATTCTTAAATCGATTTTTCAAACATTGTATATTCTTTCATAAACTGGCAATGCTATTGTTGAACATAATTGATCAATAGTACGAGGTGAAGAATATGCAGAAAAAAGATGTTGTAAAGTTTTTTAAGAAAAAAGGAACCATTGTGGCATTGAGTCTGTGCCTGGTGGGAGGAGTAGCAGCAGCTTCCTATTATACAATGGAACTGTCTCAAAATGCAAAAGAAGAAGAACAGAATCTGGTAGATTTGAATGAAGAACCAAAAGATCCGGAACCATCGGATCCGATTACAACAGATAAATCAACACAGTCAGAAGGAAGTACAAAAGAAAACGGTAATAAAAATGCTACTTCCGGCGATTCTAAAAATCAGACGGAATCAGATGCTTCCAAACCTA
>NZ_JAWYAJ010000398.1:0-13278 GCF_034124845.1 Robinsoniella sp. | reverse complement strand
ACAAAAAGAAAGCCAATTAGCAATGACTTAAAAAGCGTTGTCCATGAATTTGAAAAAGAATTGATTCAATTGTCCAGACGTACCTTCTGATTAATTAATGTCCATCCATCAGGCAATAATATAAATAAGGTCAAAAAGAATAAAAGAAACACGATAATAAGAAAAAGAAACAGGCTGTTTCCTTTTTGGAAAGCTGCAATTGGAAGAATTGAGCTTGTATTTTTCGTTATCAATTCATTATAAGAATTATTTTTGTTTAAACATAGCGTTTTAAAATAGGAATTATGATCACCGTCATCATGAGCTATGATACATTCTGAAATTGCCCATGTCTCAATTACAGTTGCATTATCTGATAATTCATACTGATTATACGTACTACAAAAGAGCGCACTCATAGTTAAGCACATAGCAAAAAGAAGCATTTTAAAATAGACGCGCATACGAGATAGATGATATTGCTTATTATTTGTATCCATGACAATCCCCTTCTTAGCTGCCGGTAAGGTTAAAGTGGTCAGCCTAAACTACATTGCTTTTCATTTCATATATTGAGATGTTGGAAAATACATATTTTATTTCATTATACCAGAAAAAAAAGTCAAAATAAAGCACTGTATATTTATCCGATTTTGCAGGTTAGTACTACAGCGCACACTTCCAGGCTGCAAATATTGGGGTTTTGCTGAGTAAATATGCTTTGTATACAGAGGTTGTGTATGGAAAGCGAAGAGGATGTAGCGGGCTGCGTAACCTTCATTCGGGGCAAATATGCCGCTAAGTGAGGCGTGCAGATGGCAGGAATGAATTTTCAACTGGCTCTAAAAAACCAGAAATGATATTGACACTATATAATGACATACCCCCCTTATTATGATATTATTTTTACATGTCAATTATAAACTTTATTCATCTAAATCTTGAACCCAGAAAGTTACTGTTAATTGAATGTATAAATTTCCAAAAAATTTTTAAATTCGAAAGGCGGGTGTTAAAATGATTCAAAACACAAAAATCGATCATGGAAGAGGGTTTGACTGGGGACGTACATCCAGCGATTATGCCAAATACCGGGATATCTATCCAAAAGAATTTTATCAGAAGCTTATAGATATGGGTTTGTGTGTGAATGGGCAAAAGGTATTGGACATTGGAACAGGAACCGGGGTGCTTCCCCGTAATCTGTACCAGTACGGAGCCGAATTTACAGGAATTGATATTTCTAAGAATCAGATTGAACAGGCTATTCTGCTATCCCAAAAGTCCAAAATGGATATTAATTTTCAATGTGTTCCGGCTGAAAAAATTGATTTTCCCTGTGATTCATTTGATGTCGTAACTGCTTGTCAGTGTTTTACCTATTTTAATCATGAAGAGCTTGCACCTAAGATACATAATATGTTAAAGTCAAATGGCAGATTCGTGGTGTTGTATATGGCATGGCTTCCGTTCGAAGATGTAATCGCCGGTAAAAGTGAAGAGCTTATTTTAAAATATAATCCTGTGTGGACAGGGTGCAAAGAAGTAAGGCACCCCATCTCCATACCGGAAGTCTATAGCGATTATTTTACGCTGGAAAATCAGGAGGTATTTGATGTTTCTGTTTCATTTAACCGGGAAAGCTGGAATGGGCGCATGAAATCCTGCCGTGGTATAGAGGCTTCCTTATCTGAAGCGGAAGTGGAACAGTTCGACCATGATCACCGAAAGCTTTTGGAGGAAATAGCCCCTAAGGAAATTCAGATCTTACACTATGCAGCGATTACGGTAATCAGGAAAAATTAAAACTACAGCTTCTTGAAATGGAGGAAATGAAAATGGAACACCAGATTGCATATAAAATCATCCCGTTGGAATCATACCCAAGGCTTAAGCATTTTGAGTATTTTAAAGAAATGGCTAATCCCTATGTAGGTGTGACAGTAAAAGTAGATATCAGCGAATTTTTAACTATCATTAGAGATAAAAAACTACCTTTTTTTCTCTCTTTTTTATACTGTGTTTCAAACGCTGCCAATTCCGTGGCTGAATTAAGGCAGCGAATATATAAGGGCAGTATTATTGAATACCAAAGATGTCCGACCTCACATACAGTTGCTTTAGAAAGCCACACCTATTGTTACTGCAAGTTAGACAGCAATCTTGCATTTGATGCATATCTGCCTTATGCGCTTCAAATGCAGGATCGTGCAAAAGCTGAACAATGTTTGGAAGATGAAGAAGACTCATTATCCTTATTTTTTATTTCCACACTTCCCTGGATTACTTATGAATCTTTCATACAACCTACTCCAAATCCAGCTGACAGTAACCCAAGGATCACATGGGGACGCTTTATAGAACAGAACGGGCAGTTCTTAATGCCGGTATCAATTCTATGCCACCATGCATTAGTTGATGGACTTCATCTATCTCAATTTTATCAAAACCTGGAGCTGGAACTCCGTAAGTTTGGAAAATAATTATTATTTCCGCAACGCAGCCGCCGGCTCTGTCCGAACCAGGGGCAGACTTGCACCACCGCTTAAAACCATGACCACTGCAAATGCCGCCATTATGGTGAAAGCCGCCTGGGCTCCCGAGACAATCAGAGGCAACGCCAGCAGTTTACTGATAAATATGCTGATCCCCAGCAGCGTCAGTTCCACCACTGCCGTAAGTATGGACAGGAACAGATTTTCCTGCAGAATCATACCGGTAATCTGCTGCCTGGAATATCCCAGCGCCGATAATAAGCCCACCTCCCGGTACCGCGTATTTTGCAGCTTGATCAGAAGTACAGCGCAAATAAACAAACCAATTCCCAGAATCAGGATGGACAATACCAGAAACAGTTTACCCAGGCTTTGGAATGTATTCTGAAGTGCGTATACCTCATCTGATGCATTGTCGGATTGCAGACCCTGCAGCCCCAGCCGGTTGCTGACCGCTACAATATCGGAGAATTCTTTCACATCATAATTGATGGAATAATTGTCCTGTTTGGGGAGCTTCTCATAGAGCTTCTGCTCGATGTCCGGGCTGACGATAAAATCATCATATCCGGCGTTGTAGATTCCACTGATGGTAACCGTATAACTTGAACCGTCCAGCTCTAAGGTAAGCTCTCTGCCGATCAATGATTTTATATCCTCTGTCATCTTCTTTGCCAGGCTTGGGGTAATTGCAATTTCATTCTTTTCCTCACCTGGCATAACACCATAGGACAAGCCCTGGGTTGCTTTCGGTGTGGGGAATTTTTCAGCCAGCACCTGGCTTTTTCCATCCATTTGCAACGAAATATTTTCTAATTTATACTGGTAATATACATGTTCGATCCGTTCGTCCGACTTTAGATATTCCAGTATAGTGCCATCATCGGTTCCCCGTATGTAACCATTATTAAACGACGTGTTCTTTTCCTGAAACTCCAATATAGAGTGTTCCATTACATTGCCAAAGGACAGGGAAAATAAAAACGCCAGCATACCGATGGATATTGCAAGTGACACCGCAATATAGCGCTTTAAATGTATCTTGAAATTTTTCACTGCTTTAGAAACCATGGAATTTTTGTCCGGCTTTTTTTCTCTTTGGAGAAGGGACTTTTCATTGGATACGTTTCGGCTTACCGGGCGGTCCCCCATTATTCTTTTCTCTTTGATCTGAATAACATCATCTGCAAACTCACTTATTTTTGCGTCATGCGTAATTACAACCACCAGTCTGTCCCTGGAAATTTCCCTGAGCAGAGTCATTATTTCCGTAGAGGTTTTCCGGTCCAGCGCACCGGTAGGTTCGTCTGCAAATATAATCCGGGGATCATTTACCAGTGCTCTTGCAATGGCTGCCCGCTGCTTCTGTCCGCCGGAAAGAGTCTCTGACAATTGATTTTCTTTTTCTTCCATGCCGAGCCTCTTTAGAAGTGCCTTTCCCTTTTTTTGCCGTTCCTTTTCATCCTCTCTCCCATCACAGGCAAGTAAGATATTTTCCAAGACAGTATAGCCTGGCATCAGATGGTAATTTTGAAATACAAAACCAATGTTATCCCTGCGGTATCCACAGAGTTCATGGGCATTCATCTCATTTATCCGGACACCTCCCACGGTAATCACGCCGCTGTAATCGGTATCAAACCCTGCAAGCAGATTTAGCAAAGTCGTCTTTCCTCCTCCGGACGGGCCCATCAGGCACACAATTCCGGTATCGGGAAATTCGTAACTGCAGTGTTCTAATATGATATTGCTTCCATATTTTTTTGTAATATCCTTTATTTTGATCATTTTATCTGTCTCCTGTCATCAGGGAATTTGTTATTTTCGCTGAAAAGCTCACCAGTGTTGTGACGATGCCTGAAAATATGCCCATTGCAAAAATCAGTAAAACCCCGACGCCTAGAAGTTTGCCGTTTAAGATATTCACATTCCAGAATGCAGTGGTTGCTAAATTTGCAGCCGGTGATATACAGAGGAATAAAACCGCCGATGCGGCTGCCTGAAAGAGTACCTCCGTAAATGACAGCAGTGCCAGGTGCCTTCCGGAATAGCCGCTGACTTTATAAATTGCATATTCCCGTTTTCGGATGAATGCCGTAATGAATGCCACAGCCAGAATGATGACAACCGACATGATGCCGATCACGATGATTGCAGCGCCGGACTGCTGATTGGTCTGCTGGTTTAGACGCACCATGTCCTCCACAAGTTCAAATCGTCCCAGAGGTACGATACCGCCTGCATTTAGTTCGTCTTTTATTGCTATCATATCTGCCGAAGTTTTAGCCCGGATGGAAAAATTAACCTCACCATTTTTCACTTCCGCCTGCGCCCGCATTTCATCAGTAGCGGATTTACTAAAGAAAAAGGAATCATCAACCGAATATTCCATCAGTTCTTCACCCACATCATATTTTACCGTAGTGTCCATGACACCCACTATTTTACATTGAGATGTAACCGGCTTAGAAACAGGTTCTCCACTGTCCCAGTTATAGATTGCCCCCTGAAAAGTAACCGTCTTGCCCAGTGCCTCATTGTCACTTAATCCCAATTTCTCCACAAAGCTCTGGGGTACAACAATTTCATTGTCACTGCCCATGGGCATAACGCCTGCGGTGAGCCTGTTGATAACGGGAACCGAATTACTTGTATCTATTTTTATGTCCTTGTCATCAACCGTAACCTGAATATCGTTATATGCCTGTGTAAACACAATATGTGATACCCGGTCATCTGATAAATACTTCTCATAAAGCCCGTCAATATCCTGTGTCACATTTGCATCCGGCTCATCATTTTCCACTCCATCCGTACCTCCTGCACTCATAAAACTCCCTGCAATGCTGATATCTAAAATACTGTCTCCATAGGTCCGAAACAGTTCATCAAAAGCTGACTGACCCGTTCCGGTGATCCCGCCGCTTACCGCAGTAAGCAGTAATACCGCTCCCACAATAAGCGACAGCACGTGAATGGAAAATCTTCCCCATTTGTTTTTTATGTGAAAGGCTGCAATCCTCATTGCATTGGAAAAGCCCAGTTTATGTACATTGGTTTTAGTGGAATTATTTTTCTTGTCTGACTTATTTCCTGCTCTGTCGGTTTTATTCCCGGTTTTTTCAGCCTTATTCCCGGTTCTACCTGTCTTATTCCCTGTCCGTCCTTCTTCATTTCCCATTCTATCTGTTTCATCAACTGTGCTGATCAGTTCCCCTTTATCTATCTCATGGACCTTGTCTTTCTGATTAATCAATTCCCCATTATGGGTCACAATTATTACGGTTTTTTTCTTGGATATTTCACGCAGAATATCCATAATTATTTTTGAGGATTCTTCATCTAACGCACTTGTCGGCTCGTCCGCGATGATTACCATGGGATCTTTCAGGAGTTCACGGGCAATTGCCACACGCTGCTTCTGTCCGCCGGACAGCTTGCCGGCCTTTTGCTTTGCCAGCCCGCTAATTTTCAAATCCGCCAATACCTTCATCACTTCTTTTTGATTCGGCTTCTTTTTCAGATACCGTGGAAGCATAATATTCTCCATAACGGTCAGGTCATCCAGCAGATTAAAGTCCTGCCACACAAATCCAAAGATATTGTTATAGTAATAGCTCTTGTCCGCTTCGGTAAGATTTTTCATGTTTTGTCCGCTGTAAAAAACCTCTCCTTCAAAAGACTGTTCCATACCGCTGATGATTTTTAACAGCGTGGTCTTACCGCTTCCGGATGCCCCCACAATAAAGTGAAGACCTCTGCCTATCGTCATAGAAATACCCCGCAGGGCAAATTCATCTCCAAATTGCTTTGATACATTTTTTAATTCAAACATTTCGTGATCTCCTCTATAATACCGGGCAAGCTGGTGCTTCATCCGTACAGTAACAATAGTAACAGCACTGTCACTATCATTACTGTCTGGATGAAGCACTAGTGCCGTGAGACACTAAGTCCCATTCTGTTAACAAGCCCGGCTTTGGTTTTAATACGAATATATTAGCATGACTGACATAAAATCTTTGTTAAGGCATCCGTAATTTTCTTAACAAAGATTTTATGTGTTCGTGGTATAATAATGTAAAATCCAGGAGGTGGGTATATGAGAATTTTAATCGTGGAAGATGAAATAGATTTATGTGACTCCATTGCAGAGGGGCTGCAGATCGACGGCTATGCGGTGGATACGTGCTATGATGGAACAGAAGCCTATGAACTCATCACAACGGAAACCTATGACCTTGTTGTGCTTGATTTAAATCTGCCGGGCATGGACGGAATGGATGTCCTGTCTAAAGTACGAAAACAGGATAAAAACACGAAAATACTGATCTTGTCGGCACGAAGCACTGTTACGGATAAAGTAACCGGGCTTGATTCCGGCGCAAATGATTTTCTTGCAAAGCCATTTGATTTTGAAGAATTAGAAGCCAGAATCCGGTGTCTGCTGCGGCGGGCATTTATACAGGAAAACACGGTCCTTGTGTGGGAAGGAATATCGCTGGATACCGTAAGGCGCTCTGCATTTGTAAATGGCGAAGAACTGGCTCTCACGAAAAAGGAACTGGCACTGCTTGAGTATTTCCTTCTGAATCCAGGCAAGGTAATCAGCCAGGAAGAAATGATGGAACATGTGTGGAATATGGAAGCTGACAGCCTGAGTAATGCAGTTCGCGTACATATCGCATCCTTACGTAAGAAATTAAAAGCAGCACTCACTTACGACACCATTGCAACTAAAATCGGTGCCGGATATTTTCTGATCGGAGGTAATCAATCATGTTAGGCAAAATTTCTATCCGTCTCCGCCTTACCATCCTGAACGTATTTCTCCTTACGGTCTGCTGTGTCATTCTCACCATCATTTTAAACTTTTCTGCAAACAGGATGGCAAATGTGATTGAAGCGACTGTTGTTACTCCAGCAATCCAGTTTGATCAGATTGGAGAACTCCCCCCTTCAGAACCACAGACGCCTGATACCGCCGCTGACAACACCAACTCAGTACCTGCTGCACAGACCCTGAATTCACAGTCAGCGCGCTTGAATTTTTTATATCAGAGTATACTCTATATGATGATGCTGCTGGTCATTGGCGGATTGCTGACCTACTATATTTCCGGCAAGGCATTAAAGCCTCTGCATATACTCAGCCGCCAGATGAAAAATTGTACGGTTTACAACCTTTCGGAAGACTTAAAAGTACCGGAAAGCCAAGATGAAATCGCAGAATTAACTCGTTCATTTAATGAAATGTCCAATAAATTAAACGATGCCTTTGCCATGCAAAAACGCTTTTCCCAAAGTGCCGCACATGAGCTTCGCACTCCCCTCACAGTACTTAAGACTAAGGTAGACGTATTTAAAAAGAAAAAAGACCGCACGCCCCAGGAATATGACAAACTACTTTCCGTCATATCTGCCCATACAGACAGGATGTCCACTTTAGTCAAAGATCTCTTAGATCTCACCAATATGGATACATTGGTTTGCGACCAGGAAATTGAGGCCAGTGAACTGCTGATTGATGTGGCGGCTGAATTATCCCCTCTGGCGAAAGAAAAGAATATCTATATTACAGTTTCCGGCAGCTCCCCCATCCTGACCGGCAATCAAAACCTGCTGCACAGGGCTTTTTATAATATTATTGAAAACGCAGTAAAATACAACGTGGATAGTGGAATCGTAGAAATCTCTGTCAGCACCCGGGAACAATACACTGTAATCACCATGAAAGATAATGGAATCGGAATCCCAAAGGAATTGCAGCCACTTATTTTTGAACCATTTTTCCGGGTGGATAAATCCCGTTCCCGGCAAATGGGCGGAGCGGGACTTGGACTTTCTATTGTTAAATCCATTATAGAAAAACACAACGGAACCATTTCCGTATCCGATAACCCAATGGGAGGTACCATTTTCGAACTTCTGCTGCCACTATAGCATATCTGGTTTGCTGAACTGTGGCAGTAATTTTAAAATTGCTATGAGCAGAACTTTCTCTTAACAGAAATTTTATATCGGATTTGCTACAATGACTTCACTAACTAAAAAGTGAGGTAAAGAAATGAAAAGAAAACTGATCCTTGTGATCTCATGCCTGTTGGTTTTTTCCCTGGGAGGCTGCAATTCCAGGCCTTCGGAGGAAAAAGTCAGGGCAGCCCTGGACGATGGCACGATTACCCTTGAAGATGCCAAAGAAAAAGGATGGATTGATGATGACTGGATTGATGCAAATTACGAAAAAATAGAAGCAAAATCGAAAATCTATCTGTTTGATCCCTTTGAAACTACATATCTGGATGGAACCCCTGCCTCTTCTAAGATCATTGAAGGTGAAACCTGTATGGTCTTCTTTCACACACAAGGTGAAAAGACACTGGAAAAACTGAAGGTATTTAACGATATTTCAGATGAAATGAAAACCATTGGGGTACCTGTCATTGGTATCATTACGGACGACGATGTGGACGCTGCCAAAGAAAAGCTGACAGATGTGAAGTTCCCGGTTATCGTTTACAATGAATCCATGCAGGAATCCCTGAAGAACTATGATGACCTTATTCAATCAGACCTTGTTTCCATATTTACAAAAGAAGGTGGATTTTATACTGCCTGGAACACAGAAGCCGAGGCAGATGATTTACTCTCCTTTGCTAAGGAGTTAAACGATGAAGAATAAATATGCCGCAGGCATCTTATTGCTTGCTGTTGTCCTGGCCGGTATCGGCGTTTACCGTGGCGAAGCAGCCGAGGTACTTTCCAAGGGCATCAACTTATGTCTGGAGTGTGTGGGCATTGGCTGAGCATAAAAGCCGCTGGAAACGCTGGAAGATACAGGCAGCCGCCACGCTGCTGACCAACGCTCACATTACAGGCTTTTTTAACGGTAAAATCTACAAGGGAAATCTAAAGGGAATCTGTGTTCCCGGGCTGAACTGTTATTCCTGCCCCGGTGCCATCGGCTCCTGCCCCATCGGGTCATTGCAGGCGGTTATTGGTTCGTCAAAATTCAATTTTTCCTACTACATTGTTGGCATGCTGATTCTGTTCGGCGTGTTATTTGGACGGCTGGTGTGCGGTTTTCTATGTCCTTTTGGCTGGTTTCAGGAGTTGCTTCATAAGATACCATCGAAAAAATTCAGCACCAAAAAGTTTGCCATACTGACCAAACTCAAGTACGTGATATTATTCGTGTTCGTTATTATACTGCCCATGACCATTCTGAATGAAGTGGGTATGGGGGATCCCTGGTTCTGCAAATGGATCTGCCCTGCCGGGATCTTAGAAGGTGCCATCCCTCTTTCTATAACAGACAGCGGGATTCGTGCTGCACTCGGTGCCTTATTTACATGGAAAAGCTGTTTGCTGGCTGGAATCATAACTTTATCCGTCTTTTTTTACAGGCCATTCTGCAAATGGATCTGTCCCCTTGGCGCATTCTATGCCCTGTTTCAAAAATTATCCTTTTATAAGTTTCACATAGATAAGGATAAATGCAACGGCTGCGGCACCTGCACAAAAGTCTGTAAAATGGATGTGGCAGCGTATAAAACCCCCAATCACTCTGAATGTATCCGCTGCGGAGACTGCATCCGCACCTGCCCCCGGAGTGCAATCTGTAAAAGTATCAATTTAAGAAAAGAGGACAAACGTTGAAAATAGATAAGAAGAATACGAAAAAACTGTTATGTATCCTATTAAGTGCTGTTTCCATTCTTTCACTGACAGGATGCGGCAGTACAGAAATAGAAGCCACCAAAAAACCATTTCCAGAATTTGAAGGTGTGGATTTTGAAGGAAATACCATGAACAATGATATTTTTAAAGACTACGATGCCACCGTCATCAATTTCTGGACAAATGGCTGTGGCAGCTGTATTGCAGAAATGCCGGAACTGGAAGACTACTTTCAGAATTTCAAGGACCGGAAGATCAATCTCATTGGAGTGGCTGCCAGTGCCGGAGAATCCGATGAATCAAAAACAACATCCGAAACCATTTTAAAGGAAAAAGACGTAACCTATTCAAACCTTATCCCCGATAATAAAAGCAGCTTTTATACGGATTTTATCGGAGATATTGCGGGCTACCCCATCACATATATTGTGGACAGTGAGGGGAATATGATAGGGGCTCCGCTGATCGGGGTGGTGAAAAAGCAGGACGATAATCTGATGAAACGGTTAGATGAGGTTGTTGGGAAGTAACATTATTTCATCCCCCTATACTCACTGGGCGTACACCCCGTCTGCGCCTTAAAAACCCTGCTGAAATACCGGCAGTCATTATACCCGCACAGTTCACATACCTCCTCCAGTACCATATCGGGTTGTTCACGCAGAATTTGCTTGGAAAGTGTTATTTTTTTTCCGTGATATATTTATTCAGGGATACTCCGGACATTTTTTTAAACAGTCTGGAGAGGTACGTGTAGTTGTACCCAAACACATCCGCTACCTGTTCCAGCCCTTCCAGGGTCAGGAAATTACTGTCCACGTATTCCAGTACCCGTGTCTCTATCTTCTTTTCATAGAGTTCCTCTACGTATCTTCCGATTTTTTGAAAACACCCCATTAGATTTTCAATCAGTTCCTCTTCTGTAGCTGCCAGGCCGATGCACTGCTGCTGCCTGATCTGTATGTCCTCCTGGAATGCAGCTTCACAGTCCTGGCTTGACAGTTCCAGTAACTTCAGCACATACAGGCTGACTTTTTCTATGTTTTCCTGGGTCGCACTGTTCTGGATCATATATCTCAGAACGATTTGTATCTCATCGGTAAAGTTTTTCAGATCCGTATGTAGGAAATAATTTTTGATATAGCTGCTCAGTTTCATTTTGACAATATCCAGGATTCCCTGATCATCGTCTTTTTCTTTTTCAACAAAGAGGATCTGGGACTTGCCGATTATGAGCTTTTGCTGCATTAAATGCCGCAGCCTCTTGGTCAGATTCCACACATCTTCATAAGGCACAAACTGTTCCGACAGGCATATATGAATGGCCAGGCTGGTTCTTAATTCCAACAATGACATCAGGCGTTTTGCCAGATTGCCGGTCTCCTCATCCCCGTCTGCCCTGACCTGTATCCCGACTATTTTCTGGTTTGCGACCTGTTCGTCTGCCAGATACCAGTTTTGTCCATCCCGGCAGACTTCCTCCAGTAATTTTCTCCAGGGAATTTCCTGTATGATCTTCCTGTAGTGACCGGTCAGCACCGGGTCTTCTATATCATAGAAGAGATTCCCTATACAGACTGAAAAGATGGCATACTGCACCCCTTCCGTATACTGGAACATATAGGCATCGGAATAGAGCACCTGGCGCTCCTGTTTTGCATTCGTATAAGCCAGGCTCTTCTTGATATCAAACAGCACGTCCAGCAGCTTTTCATCTTCCAGCGGTTTCAGTATATAATTGAAGATACCATATCTAATTGCCTTCTGGGCATAAGAAAAGTCGGAGTAGCCGGAAATGATCACTACAATCATACCCGGATAAGTGTTCTTAATGATTCTGGATAATTCCAGGCCATCCATCACCGGCATGGAGATATCCGTAAATACCACCTGGGGCTGGTGTTCTTCGATCAGGCCCAGCGCCTGTTTTCCATTTTCAGCCAGGGCTGCAACGGTGACAGACGGGTCCAGATATTCTATTTTGTGCTTAATATAGGTACCGATCTTAAGTTCATCTTCTACGACTATTGCTTTGATACTTCCCTTTGCGTCTGGCTTCATAGTATCTTCCCTCCAATTACAATTCCTTCCTGATTTACCTCATAGACTACTTCTTCCCGGTAGAAAAGCTGCAGTCTGACATATACATTTACCAGTCCCATTCCGTCAATCTTGGTGGAAAGGCTGTTGACTCCGTCCATGCTCTCTTCACACTTTTTGAGGATTTCTGCGGCTTTACTCTCTGAAAAACCGGCTCCGTTATCCGTCACACGGATACTCCAGCAATCCCCTTCTTTCAGTTCTCCCACGATGCGGATATAGGGCTTGCTGCGGTTGCAGTATTTAAATGAATTCTCAACCAATGGCTGGATAATCAGCTTGGGGACCCGGATATTCATCATTTCCAATGGAATATCGGTTTCCACCTGGGCATTTGGAAAACGCTCTTTCATGATGTCCACATACCGGTTTACATGCTTCATCTCTTCAAACAGGCGGACTCCCGTGCTTTCTTCTGCCGATATATAGCGGAACATCTGAGTCAGGTTCAGACACATTCTGGCTATGTCCCGGTTGTCCCCCTCTTCCGCCATTGATCCCATGGTTGTCAGTGTATTTACCAGAAAATGGGGCTGCATCTGTGCCTGCAGCGCCAGGAGTTTTGAATGGATCTCAAAATCTTTTAAGGTGATAATGTGGTGCATGGATTCTTCCAGTTTTTCATTCAGTTCCCCGATAGAATTGGACAGATAATCCAGTTCCAGGATATCCGTATCCACCCGCTGATACCGGATCCCCTGTGCCAGATCCACCCTCCTCAGTTCGTGGCAGACTTCATGAATTGGTTTGGAGATCTCTCTTGCAACCCGATAGCTGACAGCAACCATCAGAACTGTAATCACCAGAAAGAATACAATTGCGATGCCTAAAAATGTCAGAAGTTTATTGTAATAGCTGAATATGGAAATGGTATAGAGTACATAAATGTCGGAATTGAAGATTTTATAAACATAGTTATAATAACCGTCCTTGCGGAAGCTGCCGGTCTTCCAGTCAATCTCTTCCAGAAACTGCCTGCCGTCCATATCCGATTCAGAAAATATCGTATATCCTGCATCATTTA
>NZ_JAWYAJ010000397.1:0-19225 GCF_034124845.1 Robinsoniella sp. | reverse complement strand
GCAGAGGATATTTGGCAAGATTATCTGGAAGGAATCGCTTATTTAACTGCGGAACAGATTTTTGCGGATATAATGCTGGTAAGGGGGTAAATATCATATGACGGATACTGCTGCGGAGCTGCCTGCACTGTCAAAAGTGCAAAGATCATTTCATACTCAGGTTATTTTCGGCACTTCTTTTACTTTTTTAACCAGCGGCGTTTTTTTAAGCGGTCTGGCTATATACATGGGAGCAAGCGATTTGCTGGTGAGTTATATCAGTATGATAACGAATATCTGTGGGATATCAATTCTCTTATTCTCTTCCTTTATGGAACGGTTTTACAGTTACAGGAAGATAACCATTGGATTAACAGTTTTATCTAAAGCTGCAACATTGCTGATTGTTTTAATCCCGGTATTAATACCGGCTAATTTTCAGATTATAATTTTTATACCGGTAATGGTTACAGCATTTACTTTACAGGCTCAGACAGCCGTTATTCTGAATAACTGGATGGTCACTTTTGTGGAGGAAAAAAAGAGCGGCAGGTATATTGCGGTAAGACAGACTTTTGTTTTAGGGGCAACGGTTATTTTGTCTCTGGCAGGAGGCAGGCTGCTTGATGCGGTATCGGGTGCATATATTGGATTTATAATTTTATTTTCGGTGGCAATGCTTATGGGGGTTATGGAAATATTGACTTTACTTCGTATTCCTGATACAGAACGGCGAAAAATACCGGTGGAGAAAAGCAGGTTTTCAGATATGGTTCTGTTGCCCATAAAAAACCGCCTGTTTTTGGCATTTGTAGTATATATCTTTTTCTTCTACCTGATGCTTTCCATTGCTGACAGCTTTACGGTAGTATATATGATGCGTTATCTGAAGCTTTCCTATGTCACAACGACTGGTATGCAAATGTTGATCTCATTACCGCAGGTCTTCCTGTTGGGCGTTTGGGGGAAAGTGAGTGACAGAAGAGGACATCAATTTGCACTTACTGCATCTATATGGTTTTTTATAGGTGAAACATTTTTTATGGCATTATCGAATCCCCATAACTTTTATTTCTTTATTCCTGTCGCATTTTTATTTGCTTCAGCAGCGAATGCCGGGTTTATGGTTTCTGTATTTAACCGGCGATATGAGCTTATGCCGGTAGAGGGGCGGATCTTGTACGATAATTTTTATAGTGCTGCGGTGGGGCTGGCATTTATTTTGGGACCTGTTATCGGAGGTGGTGTGAAACGTTTTCTGGAATCCAGTTCATGGTTGGCTGAAGTGATTCAATTTGGAAACATCCGGCTTTTATATGCAATATCAACGGCTGCAATAATATTACTGCAGATTCTGATGATGAGTGTAAAGAGCAAAGGATGTAAAATTACTTTAGAAGGAGGTTGCTGACATGACAAAAACAGATTTGCATATCCATTCCAATTACAGTGATGACGGATCGTTTTCTGTTCCTGAAATTATGAACATGTGTAAACAGTCGGGCATCGGTTTCCTGTCCATTACGGATCACAATACCGTAAAAGGTGTAGCACAAGCCCAGGCATTGGCGGGTCAAATTGGATTAAAGGTTATATCCGGAGTAGAGTTGGACTGTGTCTGCATGGGGCGGAACTTTCATCTGCTGGGTTATGGCTTTGAGTGTACGGATCCGGTGTTTGCAGGGATTGAGCAGAGTATTCTTGTACAAGAACGCAGTGCAGCAGAGAAAAAAATTGAGCTTATCCGGGAAGTGACGGGGATTCCTATTGGAGTGGAAGAAGTACTTGGTGTTTCAGTAGATGGTGTTGTAACAGGAGAATTGATTGCAGAATTGCTGCTTAAAAAGGAAAATGCAAAGGATAATCCTATATTGTTACCGTATCGGCCCGGTGGAAAACGCTCAGACAATCCTTTTGTAAACTTTTACTGGGATTATTTCTCACAGGGAAAACAGGCATATGTGCCCATAAAATACATTTCCATGGAAGAAGCTGTTGACCTGATTCATGCTGCAGGAGGGATTGCCGTCCTGGCACATCCCGGACAGAATCTGCAGGGAGACTATGCTTTCCTACAGCAGATAGTCAAAATGGATTTGGATGGTATCGAAGCGTATTCGTCTTATCACTGCAGAATGGAAATTACTTATTTTATCGAGATAGCTCAGGAAAATAATCTTCTGATCACCTGCGGAAGTGATTTTCACGGTAAGACAAAACCATCCATCCGTCTGGGCGGACATGGGGCAGATGAAGAAATGTCTGCACTTATCCGGGAAAGAATAATGCAGGTATAGGAACAGAAACCGTCCGCACTGATACCGGACGGTTTCTGTTTTGATTATTTATCTTTATGAACCATTTCACCGTCTTTTCCAATCAGATAGCCACCCGTATAAATCACTTTATTTTCCGGTTCATCAAATGCCGGAACCTCTTCATTTAGCAGCTGGAGTGCAGTTTCTAAACCCAGTTTGCCCATTTTTTCAGAATCCTGGAGCATAGTTCCGGACATTTCCCCTTCCACAATGGCATTAACTGCCTGCTGGCTTCCGTCAAAGCCGAATACGAGCACATCTTCTTTGCCGGCTTCTTTCAGCGCCCTGGAAGCACCCAGGGCCATTGGATCATTTTCTGCAAAGAGAACGGCTATATCAGGATGATAAAGTATCATTTTTTTAGTTTTGGTATATGCAAGGTTTTCGTCGGAGTTGGCATATTCCACCGCTGCTATTTTATACCCGGCATCTGTTACCTTAGAAATGAATGCATCGCCGCGGCGATTGGCGTAAACTGCAGAAGATTCACATTTCAGTACTGCCATTTCTTTTGAATGGTCTGGATTGTCTTTTAATAAACTTAAAGCATATTCTGCCACCTTTTCCCCACCGGCAATGCAGTCAGATACAATCAGGGCATCCTTGTCTGAACCGCCGTCACCGATATCCACGATGACAATGGGTATGTTTTTTTCGTGAGACAGATCTACAATTTCTTCCATATATCCCGGATAACAGGGGGAGACAACCAGAGCATCAATGTCCTGTGCAATCAGGCTTTTGCAACCGCGCAGCATTTCTTCCGGATCATTGTTCTGATTGTGGGTAAGCAGTGTAATGCCTAAATTTCCGGCATCCTCTTTTAAACTTTTGTCCATGCGTTTGAAAAAATCGTTTTCAAGCGTATAGACAGACCACCCTACATTAATACCATTGGGGCTTGCAGGTGTGATTTCTTGTATTACGGACTTTGTGATACCGGTATTTCCCGGATCTGAACATCCTGGAACGAGTAAAAACAATGCGCCTGCTGATAAGAATGTAAACAATTTTTTGCAATTTTTTTTGAGTCTCATATTTAAACACTCCTTTATGTGGTTATGATTGCGCACACCAGCTTTAATGATATAATAATAATTAGCTTTTGTATAGTACGTTAAATAAAAAATGTATCTAAAAATGTTATTTTTTCAGATTTATAGGGAAGATGAGAAAAAAGAATCCAGGTCTTTGCACAGCAAGGACCTGGTCCGCCCCCTTCTCTTTCCGAGACAGCATTCGTTGATTATTTTATCTTTTCTTCCTATTATTAAAGAAATAATAATATTGCCATTTATTGACTTTGCAATTTCTCGAGAGTATAATTAGGTATAAGTTTTATTCCGTGTGCAAAAGTGCAGCGGCGCTTGGTACAGGAATGGCATATACTATACCAGAGACGATGGATAAAGGGATGGATAGATGACGAACAACTATACGGGACTGAACGATGATGAAGTACAAAAACGTATTAACCTGGGTGAGGTGAATACGGTAGATACAAATATTTCCAAATCCAATAAGGATATTGTGAAAACCCATACGCTGACTTATTTTAACTTTTTAAATCTATTATTAGGCGTATTGGTTCTGATATCGGGACAATTTAAAAATATTACCTTTATGGGCGTTATTATTATTAATTCAGTAATTGGTATTGCCCAGGAATTAAAAGTAAAGAAGCTGATTGACAAACTGTCGGTTATAACAGCGTCCAAAGCTAAGGTGATCCGAAGCGGTGCCAGAATCATTATCCCGGTGAATGAGGTGGTAATTGATGATATTCTGATTGTGGAAAACGGAGACCAGGTGTGTTCTGATAGTATTGTTCTGGAATCTGACGGGATTGAAGTCAATGAATCCATGTTGACAGGGGAATCCAAGCCCGTGAAGAAGAAACCTGGAGATGTTCTTATGTCAGGCAGCTATCTGGTAGCAGGCAGCGGCATTGGGCGTGTGGAACATGTGGGGGAAGAGAATTATGCTACGGAGCTTGCGAAAAAAGCCAAGAGCAAGAAACGTGCCACTTCGGAAATGCAGCGAACGATTAAACGGATTATTAAAGTGCTGGGTATTTTGATTATTCCGGTTGGAATTTTATTATTCTGGTCTCAGAAAAGCGTTCACGATATCAGTTTTTCAAACGCCCTTGTCAGTACCGTTGCCGGAATTATTGGAATGATCCCGGAAGGGCTGGTCTTACTTACCAGTGTATCCTTTATCCTGGGAGTAGGCCGACTGGCGAAGCAGCGTGCACTGGTACAGGAAATGGAGGCAATCGAGGCTCTCGCCAGAGTAAATGTGCTCTGTCTGGATAAAACAGGTACCATTACCACTGGGAATCTGGAAGTTGTGGAAGTGGTACCTCTGGGAGATACGCAGAGTATCCGCGTTGAAAATATAATGAATGAAATAGCGTTTGCTTTTGATGACGTAAATGCTACGCAAAATGCATTGATGCAGCGTTTTAAGAAAACAACTCTCTGGCAAGTGGAAGAGAAGATTCCTTTTTCTTCAGATCGGAAATACAGGGCGATCCGGTTTGGGCAGGAAGGTGCATTTGTACTTGGAGCACCGGAATTTTTAATCCGGGATGACGAAGAATTAAAAGCCCGGGTGGATGGCTATTCCAATCAGGGTTTCCGTGTTCTGCTTCTTGGAAGCTGCGAGAAAATGTCTCAGGAAGATGGATCGGTGGACGGAGTAACACCGGTGGGACTGGTGGTTATTACTGATCAGATTCGTTCTACCGCTAAGGATACCTTTGCATATTTCAAAGAACAGCAGGTAGAGATTAAGGTTATCTCAGGGGATAATCCCATAACTGTTTCCAATATTGCGGTGAAAGCAGGATTGGAAGGCGGAGAACATTACGTGGATGCTTCCACGCTTCCGGAAGATTTTGAGGAACTCAAAGAGCAGGTTGCAAAATATTCTGTATTTGGCAGGGTTCGCCCGGAGCAGAAACAAAGCATTGTAAAAGCCTATCAGGCAAACCAGAAGGTTGTGGGAATGGTAGGAGACGGTGTCAATGATGTTCTTGCTTTAAAAGATGCCGACTGCGGTATTGCCATGGCAGCGGGAAGTGATGCGGCAAAGCAGGTTGCCCATATTGTACTTCTGGATTCGGATTTTGCATCTATGAAGAACATTGTGCGGGAAGGCCGCATGATCATTACAAATATTGAAAAAGTCAGTGCGCTGTATTTAACAAAAACAATTTATTCCGTTATATTATGTGTTATATTTATATTTTTACAGCGCTCTTATCCCTTTATTCCCATTCAGCTGTCCTGGATTAGCAGTACTGCAATTGGAATTCCCAGTTTTATCTTAACGCTGGAGCAGACAGAAGGTGTGACCACCACCGGATTCTTAAAGCATGTACTGCGGGTATCGCTGCCGGCTGCGCTGACGATGGTTCTCACTATGAGTACGATACAGGCATTAAGTCCTTTCTGGGGTATGAACGAAACAATGACATCTACCTTTAACCTTCTCGTTGGCGGTATGGTGAGTATGCTGGTGGTATTCCGAGTATGCAAACCTATGAATATGCTCAGAAGAGTGCTGAGTATTGGGGTAGTTGCTATATTTTGTACAGGGATTCTGATTGCTCCGGGATTGTTAGGGATATATGATGTATTCCGCTGGGAAGTAATCTTTGTGATACCAATGATCTGTATGGCACTGGTACTGGAACGGGGTTTCGCAAGATTTGTGAACTACTGTTACATTTTAAAGGATAAAATTTCTAAAAAAATATATGAAAAGTTAAGAAAGCATTATACCAGTATTAATTAAACTGGGGAAATCTTGAATACGGCTGCAGAATCAATCAGAACTGGGCTTAAAGCTCTTCTGGGTGATTTTACAGCCGTATTTTATTTGCCCTGCGCATATTTCCAACAGGTTCAAACGGATCTGCACAAGTGCTTGACGGGTCATTTGGCATATTAAGCAGATAAAATTATTGACATATTAAGCAGAGGTAAGATTATTGACATTTTAGACGGAGGTTAGATTAGACCTTGTTTATGACTGAGATTTTCACTGGTGAAGATCATCGGAAAGCTGATACATTTCTTTATAGTCTTTTGGTGAAATGCCGTATTCTTTTTTAAAAGCCCGATAAAAGCTGGAATAGTCTTTAAAACCATATTGCTCGAAAACTCTGCTGATTGGCATACTGCCAAGAATGGCATCTCTGCAGGCATGCAGTCTTTTTTTTGTAATGTACTGGTGGATGGAGATGCCGATATTGTCTTTAAACGTATGGGAAATATAAAACTTGCTGACATAAAAATGCTGTGCCAGATGTTCCAGGGACAGGTCTGCATCCAGGTGATCCGATACATAATTACATATATTCAGATACAGGGATTTTTCTGAAGTGGCGGTTTTCTGATGATTTTGTTCATAAACCAGCCTGTTTAGGTAAAGAACCAGAGTATTAATCTGAAGGGATATTTCAGATTCTTTACCAAATCGATCGTTCCTGGTTTCTTCGATCAGCCGGAAGATCATGGATTGTATGGCGTTAAAGGTAATGACTTCCGTATGGTAGACATAGTGCTTTGCTGTAACGGTATACTGCATCAGGTAGATATAATCGGTTGAGGCGTTGGTGAGCCTGCTGCAGTATTCTTTGCTGATCCAAAGTACAAACCGCCGGTAGGGTTTCTCCTGATCAAGGAAACAGGGGTGATGCTTTGTGCCCGGCGGAATCAGTAAAAAGTCCCCTGGTCTGACGGGGTGGGGGGTTCCATTGATTGAAATGTTCACATTCCCTTCCAGAAAGAAATAAAACTCATAGTAATCGTGGCTGTGGGAGTCCACAGGTGAAAGTCCCAGATCACTGTAATAATAGATTTCAAAATCTTTGGAGCGCATATATTGGCGGGTGCTGAAAGCCGTCTGAAGGTTTTTCTTCATAGTCTTGTAGGAGTCCTTTCTGACTAGTGCCGCCCGGCACAAGCTGATTTTTGGTTATCAAATTCATTTAGTTCAACATACTGTAACAGTTCAGACAGGGTCAGCTCGTCTGAACTGTTACAACATACCGGATTTAGTGCATCGTATCCTTTTGGGGGTAAATCCTATTATAATACGTTACAGCAAGTTTTGCAATGTATACAACAACTATACCAATTGGATTTTTCGGTAATAAAAGTATAATAAGAATTATCAAATAGAGAAAGCTTTGCCAGAGGATGTGCCTACATCCTTGGGAACGATGCATAAGAAAGGTAAATGGTGGATTTTATGGAAATGACATTGAGATGGTATGGGAGCAGGCATGATTCGGTAACTTTAGAACAGATCAGACAGATTCCGGGGGTGACAGGTGTGATTACGACCCTGTATGATTCCGTTCCGGGAGAGGCGTGGAGTACTTCGGATATTCAGGCAATGAAGGATGAAGTGGAGGCAGCAGGGCTTCACGTGTCCGGCATTGAGAGTGTAAATATCCATGATGCGATCAAGGTGGGAACTTGCGGCCGGGATCGTTATATTGATAATTATATTACCACACTTGAGCGATTAGGGCAGGCGGATATTCATCTGGTTTGCTATAACTTTATGCCGGTATTCGACTGGACCAGAACAGAGCTTGCGCGAAAGAGGCCCGATGGCTCTACAGTATTGGCATATAATCAGGAGACTGTAGATAAATTGAATCCGGAAGATATGTTTACTTCCATAGATTCTGATTCCAACGGCTTTGTACTTCCGGGCTGGGAACCAGAGAGGATGTCAAAAATCAAAGAATTATTTGAACTGTATAAAGAAGTGGATTGCGAAATATTATTTGAAAACCTGAAATATTTTCTGGAAAGAATTATGCCGGTCTGTGATAAATATGACATCAATATGGCAATTCACCCGGATGATCCGGCATGGAGCGTTTTTGGACTTCCAAGAATCATTATTAATAAGGAAAATATTTTAAGAATGATGAAAATGGTGGATAATCCTCATAATGGAGTGACATTCTGTTCGGGCTCCTATGGTACCAATCTGGAAAATGATTTGCCTGACATGATCCGTTCCCTGAAAGGCAGGATTCATTTTGCACATGTAAGAAATTTGAAGTTCAATTCCCCAACGGATTTTGAGGAAGCGGCGCATTTATCCAGTGATGGCACATTTGATATGTACGAAATCATGAAGGCTTTGTATGAGATTGGATTTGAAGGCCCGATCAGACCGGATCACGGACGCATGATCTGGGGAGAAGTTGCAATGCCGGGTTATGGTTTGTATGACCGTGCCTTAGGTGCTGCCTATCTCAACGGGCTTAGGGAAGCGATTGTGAAAAACGATCTGAAGCGTGTCCGTTTGGGTCGTTGCTCGCGGGAATAAATAAATTCATATATTTTAAAGAAAAGAGGAACTGGCATGCAGTTAAATAAAATTGGTTTACAGGATAGAACGGCTTGGGAAAAAGCCGGATATAAGCTTCCGGGATTTGACCGGGAAGCAGTGCGGATAAATACCATGGAGCATCCATTTTGGGTCCACTTCGGCGCGGGGAATATCTTTCGGGCTTTTCAGGCAAATGTAGTGCAGAATCTTTTGAACAGAGGCGTTCTGGACCGTGGATTGATCGTTGCGGAAGGCTATGATTATGAAATAATCGGGAAAATGAATGTCCCTCACGATGATTACAGTATTCTTGTCACTTTAAAGGCAGATGGTTCTGTGGAGAAAACAGTGGTGGGCAGCGTCGTGGAATCCCTTACGGCTGATAGTGATAATGACCGGGATTATAATCGTTTAAAAGAGATCTTTCAGAAAGATTCTCTGAAAATGGTCAGCTTTACCATTACAGAAAAAGGCTACAGCCTGGTGAATGGAAAAGGAGAGCAGCTGCCGTCTGTGAAAGCGGATATGGAGTGCGGTCCGAAAAAGCCGGAGAGTTACATTGGGAAAATTGCTGCGCTTTTGTATGAGAGATATCTGTCAGAGGAAAAGCCGGTAGCTATGGTAAGTATGGATAACTGTTCCCACAACGGAAGCAGATTATATGAGGCGGTGGCAGCTTTTGCCAGAGCATGGGAAGAAAATGGAACTGTGAAAACCGGTTTCCTGGAATATGTGAATGATAAAGAGAAAGTATCTTTTCCCTGGACCATGATCGATAAAATCACACCAAGACCGGATCCAACCGTAAAAGAAATACTGGAAAAAGACGGTGTGGAGCAGCTGGATCAGATTGTCACTTCAAAAAATACCTATGCAGCACCATTTGTCAATGCAGAAGAATGTGAATATCTGGTGATAGAAGATGCATTTCCAAATGGAAGACCGGATCTGGAAAGGGGCGGTATCCTTTTCGCTGCCAGAGAGACGGTAGATAAAGTGGAGAAAATGAAAGTGTGCACCTGTTTAAATCCGCTGCATACTTCCCTGGCGGTGTTTGGATGTCTCCTGGGATACGATTTGATTTCCAAGGAAATGAAAGACCCCGCGTTAAAAAAACTGGTGGAAGTGATCGGTTATGAGGAAGGACTGCCGGTTGTGATCAATCCTGGGATTCTGGATCCTGAAAAGTTTATAGATGAAGTCTTGAATGTGAGAATTCCAAATCCATTTATGCCGGATACGCCTCAGAGAATCGCAACGGATACTTCCCAGAAGCTGGCGATACGCTTTGGGGAGACCGTGAAAGCATATCAGAAATCGGAACAGTTAAATGTGAAGGATCTGAAAATGATTCCATTGGTTTTTGCCGGGTGGATCCGTTACCTGGTTGGAGTAGACGATAATGGGGATGCATTTACCTTAAGCCCCGATCCCATGCTGGATACTTTGATGCCCCTGATCAAGGAACTGAAGCTGGGAGGAGAATCCGATGTTCACCGGATACTAAAACCTCTTTTGTCTGATGAGAAGATCTTTGGCATAAATGTGTATGATGCGGGAATGGGAGAACTGGTAGAGTCATATGTAAAAGAAATGACAGCGGGACCCGGAGCCGTAAGAAGCTTATTGAATAAGGTAACCGGTGTATGAATTGAGGGAGAGGATGAAATGAAGCAATTTTTAGATGAAAATTTTCTGTTAAAAAATGATACGGCTAAAACGCTGTATCACAGTTATGCAAAGAATATGCCTATTTTTGATTTCCATAATCATCTGAGCGCCGAGGAAATTTATAAGGACTGCTGTTTTGAAAATATTGGCCGGGTGTGGCTTGGCGGTGATCATTACAAATGGAGAGCCATGCGCGCATATGGAATACCCGAAGAGCAGATTACCGGAAATAAAGTGAGTGACTGGGAGAAGTTTAAAGCCTGGGCAAAAACAGTACAGGCGGCTATGGGTAATCCGCTTTATCACTGGACGCACTTGGAACTACAGCGATATTTTGGAATAACAAAGCCCCTGACACCGGAAAATGCCAAAGAGATCTGGGATAAGTGCAATGAGAAGCTGCAGCAAGAAGAATATTCGGTTCGAAATCTGCTTCAGATGCAGCAAGTAAAAGCATTGTGCACGACAAATGACCCTCTGGAAGACCTTGATTACCACAGGAAGTTAAAAGACGAGGGATATCAGATTCAGGTACTGCCCACCTTTCGTCCGGACAGGGCGATTGCTCTGGAAAAAGATGATTTTGTACCGTATATAAGGGAACTTGGGGAAAAGGTGGGATATGAACTGGCTTCGATTGATCTTTTGCTGGATGCATTAAAAGACAGATTAGACTTCTTCGTAAAAATGGGTTGTGTGGTCAGCGATCACAGCCTGGAATGTAATATCTACCGGGAATCGGACAGAGATGAGGCTGATTTGATTTATCAGAAAAAGCGGGAGGGCAGAGAAATCACTCCTGCAGAATTTGGAAAATACCGCGGATTTGTTCTTCGCAGTCTGGGACGTGAATACCATAGGCGGCAGATGGTAATGCAGCTGCATATCGGGGCACTTCGCAATAATTCATCCCGTATGTTTCGGATTACCGGGGCAGACAGCGGTTTTGACGGGATGAATGATTTTCACTATGCGCCTGAAATCAGTGCACTGCTGGACAGTATGGACAAAACAGATGAATTGCCAAAGACCGTTCTCTATTGCCTGAATCCCAATGACATGGAGATGCTGGCTGTTATGGCTGGTAATTTTCAGGGAGGACAGATAAAAGGGAAGGTACAGCTGGGGGCGGCATGGTGGTTTAATGATCATAAAGCCGGGATGGAAAAACATCTGGAGGATCTTGCAGATGTGGGGATTCTTCCTACTTTTATTGGAATGCTTACCGACTCCAGAAGCTTCTTATCCTTCCCAAGGCACGAATATTTTCGGAGAATTCTCTGTGAAAAACTGGGCAGCTGGGTGGAGGACGGCGAATACCCGCCGGACCTGGCATACCTGGGAAAAGCAGTGGAGGATATCTGTTATGGAAATGCAGCTGCATATTTTGGAATACCCAGCTAATCCCGTCCGTCACCAGAGCGTGTTTGAAACACGCTCCAGGGAGCGGAATGTTCTTCCTATTTCCATTCACGCCGGTATTCTTGCGGGGTGACATTCATATGTTTGCGGAAGATTTTCGTAAAGTAATTTCCACAGGAAAATCCGCAGGATACAGCGATGTGATGAACGGGAAGAGCTGTTTCAAGAAGGAGGGCGGCAGCCTGCTGCAAACGGATGTTTGTCAGGTATTTAATGGGAGGGACGCCGGTTTCTCTGGTAAATTCCCGTGTCAGATGATTGGGGGAAATATCAAGAAGACCTGCGATTCTTTCAATGCCTTCAATGGAATTGTATTGTGTTTCCATAATTTTAATGGCGGCCTGTGTCCGGTTAGAATAATCGGCTTCATTGTGTATGACACTCTGGCAGAGCCGGCACAAAAAACGGTAAGCAAATTCACTGGCAAGAAACGGATGAAACATTCTGCCGCTTTGGGTTTGGTTATATAAGTCGAAAAGAGTCTGAATGGCGCTGTTTTGCAGCGGCAGATCCAGAATCTTTCCGGCTTTTTTTGTGATGAGTTCATAGTAGCTGGAGACTGCGCTGCCTTTTAAGAGCAGAAAAATAAATTCCCAGGGCTGCTCTTCATTATCAGCCGGCATGTAATATTTTTCGTCGTCTGGTATATGTATAAAAAATCCCTGTCCCGGCTTCAGGCTAAAACGTTTACCGTGAGATTCAAAGATTCCTTCCCCTTTTAAGGTATATTGGAAAAGGTAACTGTCGATATTCCGATTCCGGTTATCGAAGTAATAGTCTGTATTAGATCGCTGCTCGATTCCCATGCAGCTAATGGATAAGCATGGGTCCTGGAGTTCATCCGGAAATAAAAAGTTATAAAATCCAAAGTTATATGCCATCAAAAAATTACCCCTTTTATCATATTAGTCAGATTGATTATTTGCCAATAACTGTATATTATAGAATTATGATAACACAGGGTATACGGAAAGTATATAGCAAAAAATTACCATATGGAGGGATACTATGAGCTTTAAAGTAGCATTTATCGGTGCAGGGAGTTTAGGATTTACCAGAGGTTTGTTAAGAGATATTTTGTCTGTGAAAGAGTTTTCTGACATCGAGGTGGCATTTACCGATATGAACGAGGAAAACCTGAAGATGGTGACACAGCTCTGCCAGAGGGACATTGATGAAAACGGGCTTAAAATCAAGATTTTATCCACTACGAACCGGAGAGAAGCATTTCAGAATGCCAAATATGTGATTAACTGTGTCAGGGTGGGGATGCTGGAAGCATTTGCAACGGATGTGGAAATTCCATTGAAATATGGTGTGGACCAATGTGTTGGTGATACCTTATGTATTGGCGGCATTATGTACGGACAGAGGGGAATTGCAACTCTACTGGAATTCTGCAGGGATATTCGTGAGGTGGCAAAACCGGGGTGCATCCTTTTGAATTATTCCAATCCAAACGCCATGCTTACCTGGGCATGCAATAAATATGGAAAAGTTAAGACTTATGGTCTGTGTCATGGAGTCCAGCATGGACATGCGCAGATTGCAAAGGCATTTGGTGTGGAAGTTAAGGATGTGGATATTATCTGTGCAGGACTGAATCACCAGACCTGGTACATCAGCACTAAGATAAAGGGAGAGGAAAGAGTACAGGAGCTCTACGAATTGATGTTAAACCAGCAGGATATGCTGGACAACGAAAATATCCGTCTGGATGTTATGAAAAACTTTGGCTATTATTCAACAGAATCCAATGGCCATCTGTCCGAATATCTTTCCTGGTACCGGAAACGCCCGGAAGATATGGAGAATTGGATTAACTACAGCAGTTGGATTCAGGGGGAGACAGCGGGATATCTAAGAGTTTGCAAAGAGGGCAGAAACTGGTTTGAAACAGACTTCCCAAACTGGATGAAGGAACCTGCAAAAGAATTTAAACAGGAAGAACGGAGTTTGGAACATGGAAGTTACATAATCGAGAGTCTGGAAACAGGACGCCCGTACCGGGGACATTTTAATATTATGAACGAAGGCTGTATCACGAATATACCTGATGAATGCGTGGTGGAAGTTCCGTGTTACGTTGATCACAATGGGATCTCTGTTCCGAAGGTAGGAGATCTGCCGCTTGGATGTGCGGCCATTTGTTCCCAGAGTGTGTGGGTTCAAAAGCTTTCCGTGGAAGCAGCAGTACACGGAGATATCAGACTGTTGTATCAGGCGGCAATGATGGATCCGCTGACAGGGGCCGTATGTACACCAGGCGAAATAAGGCAGATGGTAGATGAGATGTTAATAGCAGGCGAAAAATGGCTGCCCCAGTATACCGGTGAAATTGCAAAGGCAAAAGGGCGTATGCAGGGGGAACTGCTGCCATACCGCCCGGCAAAAGGATTTTCCATGAAAGAAAAATCCGTAGAAGAAATGTCTCAGGATAAGGAAAAAGCCAGAGGTATGGCGCAAGCTGCAGCAAAAGAAAATGTTAATTAATTTGAAATTAGGAATTCATCTAATGATACAAGTGTAATTCAACTTATAAAGTAACAAACTGGCTCCTTTGACATATCTTAATTATAAAGGTATGTCAGAGGAGATTTTTATGACTAAAATTATTTTAGATGCCGGGCATGGCGGTACGGATACCGGTGTTGTTTACAAGGGGCGTCAGGAAAAAGATGATGCATTAAAGCTTACGCAAGCAGTGGGAAAACTATTGGAAGAAAAGGGAATAGAAGTGGTCTATACACGTTCTGACGATGAATACCGGACGCCTATTGAACGGGCAAATATTGCCAATGAGGAACAGGCTGACTACTACATTTCACTGCACCGGAATTCCAGCCCTGTGGAAAATCAGTACTCTGGTGTGGAATCCTTAATTTATGATGACTCCGGTATAAAATCAGATATGGCGGATGATATAAATGGAGAATTGGAAGAAGTGGGATTTAAAAACCAGGGAGTTAAAGTCCGTCCCGGGCTGGTTGTATTAAAAAGGACAAATATGCCTGCTGTTTGGGTAGAAGTAGGATTTATGAACAGCGACGAAGATAATCTGGTATTTGACACCCGGTTTGATGATATCGCCCAGGCGATCGTGAACGGAATTATGGAATCTCTGGACGAAGCTTCGTCACAGCCTACTTATTATCGTGTACAGACCGGAACTTTCAGAAGAAGAGATAATGCGGAGAGACTGTTAGAGCAGCTGCAAAGCCAGGGATTTCCTGCGTTTATCATCAATGAGGACGGATACTACAAAGTACAGGTGGGTGCATTTGAAGTGATGGATAATGCAATTCGTATGGAAGCCACACTTCGCAGGTACGGATATCCTACTTTTTTAGCTACTTAAAAACTGATATAAAAGCCGGAGTCAGAGCGTGTTTGAAAAATTCTCCTGCCATTTTTCAAATACGTTCTGCCTGGAGGCATAAAAAGAATACAAGGTGAATAGTAATATTAAGGGGTATTTTCTCCGCTATGGTATTTTTCAGATCCATGGCGGAGGTTTTTTTGTTTCTGAATTTTTTTTGATTGAAACAGAAATTAGATCATTTAATATACATTGATTTCTATGAGAAATCATATGTATTAACAATATAAGTTTCGAATTCTGCAATAAAGGTCGGATACAGTCAAAAACCCCGCTGCAGTCGCCAAATGGACGCGCCAGCGTGTCCGCTTGGCTCGTTGCTCGCGGGAATAAAAAGATGCAGAATATAGAAATATAAGAAAGGGTGTATGCATGTATTTTTCACGGGATGCATTATACCAATTTATAATTGATAAGTCGAAAAATAAACTTGTTGTAAATGGAATTTTGTCAGCAGGGGTCTGTATTGTAACCGGTATTTATCTGGGAATTGGTTCTTACTTTTCTTCCCACTTTATATTCTGTTCCACAATTAATGGAATCGAATGCGGTAAAATGACAGCGCAAGAAGCAGAAAATGAAATGGCGGAAAACCTGTTGGATTACCGCCTGGAGCTGATTGAACGTGGGGGAAAAAGGGAAGTCATTACAGGCAGAAACCTTGGGCTCACTTATCTGCAGGAAGGGCAGGTGGGACAGATTTTAGAAAATCAAAATGGTTTTTCCTGGGGGGTATCTCTTGGGAAAGGTAAAGATTACAGCGTTGTGCTTCCGGTGGAATATAACCAGGAAGTACTAAATGACCTGATAGACGGCCTGGATTGTTTTTCGCCAGATAAAATCATAGCACCCCAGGATGCCGTCATTGTAGAAAAAGACTATGGCTTTGAGATACAGTCTGAAATTCTTGGAACTACCATCAACAGGGAACGCCTTAGGAAAGCGGTTGAAAATGCAATTGCCACCAGCAGGCAAGTCATTGATCTGGATAAATCCGGGATCTATGAATCACCGGAGGTACTTCACACAGACAGAAGCCTGCAGACTGAATTGAAGCAGTTGAATGATCTGACCACAGCAGATATAATTTTTGATTTTACCGACAGAAAAAAAGAGGTAAACCGCGGTGTCATCCGTGAGCTGCTTTCAAAGGATATGGACGGAAATTATTTTCTGGATGAAAATAAGGTAGGGGAGTGGGTATGCCAGTTAGCTTATGAAACGGATACCTTTGGGCTTTCCAGGGAATTTAAAAAGAACGATGGAAATACCATAACACTTCCAAGGGGCGGTGATTATGGGTGGTGTATCGACCGCCCGGCTACAACGAAGAAATTGTATGAGGCAATTAAAAACGGAATTACCGGTAATATGGATCCTGCCTATCTCTACACGGGAAAAGACAGGGGAAAAAATGATATAGGGAATACATACGTGGAAATTTGCATATCCCAGCAGCGGATGTGGTTTTATAAGGATGGAAAAGAACTGGTAGATACTCCAGTCGTGACAGGCAATCCCAACAAAGGGAATGCGACACCTTCCAATGGGGTATGGGCGATTGACGGAGTGATACATGGGCAGATCTTAAGAGGGGAAGACTATGCGCAGCCGGTGACGTACTGGATGCCTTTTAATGGAAATGTGGGCATTCATGATGCAGGCTCTTTCCGCTCGGCGTTTGGCTATGATATTTATCTCTGGAACGGATCCCATGGTTGTATCAACACCCCTGACAAAGCCGCTGCGGTGATCTTCGATAACGTAGAACGGGGAACGCCTGTAGTGGTGTATGATTAAACTTTGTGGCGGGATAGATGAAATTGGCGCTTGCTTCTGGTTTGGATTTTAAGTATAGTGTCTGGACAAAATTGTTGTAATAAAATAAATTTTTCAAAAAGAATGGAAATATGGATATAGAATATTTCAATCCAGAATGAGAAACCTAATAGTGTATAGCAGAATGTCTGCTTCATAATATGCATGGGAATCGTTTTTGCAATAATTCAAAATATACCTAAAATTCTTATATTTCTTAAAATTATCGAAAAGTACTTTCTCTAATATGCATAAAATGATATGATAGTAGAAAGCATACTACTAGAGCGTGTTTGAAATTCATTCCTGCCATCTTCACGCTGCACTTTGCGGTATCATTGCCCCGAATTCAGGTTACATAGCACGCTTGTCGTCCTATATACGGAACAATTCACCTGCAAACTGGAACACAGCTGTCAGGAAGTAATTTTAAACACGCTCTAGAGTGATTAATGAGGGATGAAAATGAAAGAAGAAAAAAGGGAAGAACTGGAAAAAGAGAAAATCACCGAAGTTGGGAAAGAAATAAACAACAATGTAAATGAGGAATCCACGGATAAAACCTTGGATATTCAGGATAGAAATGATGATTTGGGTGGCGGCGAGGAGCAAAAAAAGCAAGGAACACAAAAAACAGAAGTAATCCAGGATAATAAAGTAAGCCAGGATAAAGGAAATAGTCAAGATAAGGAAGAAATCCAAGACAAAGAAGAAATCCAGGATAAAGAAAAGTACCAGGATAAAGAAGAAACCCAAGACAAACATGAAAATCCGGATGAACAGGAACCCCAAGAAGCAGATAATAAGCAAATTGATCAGGATCAGCAAGAAAAGAATGAAGAAAAAAAAGAAAACCAGGTAGCTGAACACAAAGATCAGGAAAAGGGACAGCAAACCGAACAGCAAATTAATCAGCCGGTGAATGATTCACAAAATGAGGATATTTCGGATACCCTGCCAACAAAGAAAAAAAGCCAGATTTGGAAAAAAATTCTTATTGGTTTTGGATGCTTTGTGGTGCTGTGCATTTTTGGAGTATATATAGGAGGTGCTGTCTATTTCCAGGATAAATTCTTTTTTAATACCAAGGTAAATGGTATGGATGTGTCCAAACAGACCGTTGAGATGGTGGACAACACCATAGCAGATAATATCCATAAATACACCATTACCCTCTTGGAAAGAGGAAAGAAAAAAGAGAAGATAACAGCTGACCAGATCGGATATCACTATGTATCGGGCGGCGAAGTCCAGACTTTTAAAGATCAGCAGAACCCATATACCTGGCCCAGGGCGCTGTGGGAGAATTACCGCTATAAATTTGAATCCAGTACCACATATGATAAGAAAAAATTATCTAAGACCTTACAAGCATTGGATTGTATGAATGAAAAAAATGTTGTGGCACCTAAAGATGCATTTCTCAAGTTTGGTGAAACCACTTACGAAATAGAACCGGAGGTGGAAGGCAACACGGTTGATTATGAGAAACTGGCGGCGCTTGTGAAAGATTTGATTGAACATGGAGAAAAGAAGGTATCTCTGGAAAAGAACGATTGTTATGTGCAGCCGGCTGTACGCCAGGATAATGAGCCGCTGAATCAGTTAATGAATAACCTGAACCAGTACTGCAGAACCAGTATCACCTATGTATTTGGTGAGAAAAGAGAGGTACTGGATGGAAAAACGATTAAAGACTGGGTAACATACGATGAAGCGGGCACGGTAACTTTTGATGAAGAACAGGTACGCAATTATGTAAATATGCTGGCTGATCGATACGATACTTATGACAGACCCAGAGAATTTAAAACCAATGACGGTTCTATGGTAACGGTAAAAGGCGGCAGCTATGGCTGGATGGTTGACCAGGAACAGGAAATTGTTGATTTGACCAAGCTGATTCAACTGGGGGCGGTGCAGGAGAGAACGCCTGCCTTTGCACAGACAGCAGTCAGTTTTGAAAACAGTGATTTGGGACAGGATTATATAGAAATTGATCTGACAAGGCAGCATCTGTGGATGTATATTGGTGGACAGGTGGCAGTTTCCAGTGACTTTGTATCAGGAAGCATGGTAAAAGCAGGTTGTGCAACGCCTGGCGGTACCTATACTCTGTATTATAAGAAATCTCCGGACGTATTAAGAAGTGACAAACCAGGAGACAGTTATGCAACACCGGTGACTTACTGGATGCCGTTTAACGGCGGAATCGGGCTTCATGATGCAAACTGGAGAGGAAGCTTCGGCGGAAATATATATCAGTATA
>NZ_JAWYAJ010000396.1:0-6193 GCF_034124845.1 Robinsoniella sp. | reverse complement strand
GGAAGAACTGGAGACCATACGTTCCATTCATCCGGACAGTATCCAGGGATTTTACTTTTCAAAGCCCATAAGTGCCGAAGACTTTGAATACAGATACTGGGGGAACCGTTAAGTTCCCCCAGTATCTGTATCGTGCCTATTCTTTTAACCACTTCATATGTTCCTTTATTTTCTTCTCATATCCATTATCGGATGGCTCATAAAAGACTTGTCCCGCCAGTTCATCCGGCAGATACTGCTGCCTTGAGAAGTGTTTCGGAAAATCATGGGCGTATTCATAGCCTATGCCATGTCCCAGCTTAGCCGCACCTTTGTAATGGGCATCCTGGAGATAAGGAGGTATGGTTACCTTTTTATTCTTCACTGCCTCCGTAGCCTGGAAGATTGCATTGGTAGCGGAATTACTTTTCGGCGCCGCAGCCACATAGAGAACTGCCTGTGCCAGGATCAGCTGGGATTCCGGCATTCCGATGCGCTCTACTGCCTGTGCCGCCGCTACTGCTACCTGAAGCGCCTGTGGATCTGCATTTCCCACATCTTCCGATGCACAGATCATAATGCGTCTTGCAATAAATGTCACGCTTTCTCCGGCATAGAGCATCCGCGCCAGATAATACACAGCCGCATCCGGATCGGACCCTCTCATGCTTTTGATAAATGCCGATATGGTATCGTAGTGATTATCCCCGGTTTTATCATATCTTACGACTCTCTTCTGGATGCATTCAGAAGCCACATCCAGCGTAATATGAATCTTCCCGTCCTCACTTTTCTGGGTGGTTAACACCCCTAACTCAATGGCATTCAGTGCCGATCTGGCATCTCCTCCTGCTATGTCAGCCAGAAACTCCAGGGCATCTTCTTCTATCACCGCGTTATAAGCCCCCATTCCCCGTTCCACATCATATACGGCGCGTTCCATCAACGTACGGATATCACCGGTACCAAGGGGTTTCAGTTCGAAAATAATGGATCTGGAAATCAATGCACTGTTGACTTCAAAGTATGGATTTTCCGTGGTCGCCCCAATGAGGATCAGGGTGCCATCTTCTACAAAGGGCAGCAGATAATCCTGCTGTCCTTTATTAAAGCGGTGAATTTCATCCACAAACAGAATGGTTTTTTTCCCATACATTCCAAGTTTGTCCTGCGCACCTTTTACGACCTCTTCCATATCCTTTTTTCCCGCTACCGTTGCATTGATCTGGGTAAATTCCGCACTGGTGGTATTGGCAATGACCTTTGCCAGCGTCGTCTTACCGGTACCGGGCGGTCCGTAGAATATAATAGAGCTTAACTTATCTGCCTTAATGGCACGATAAAGCAGCTTGTCTTTTCCGATAATGTGCTGCTGTCCCACCACCTCTTCTAAGGTTTTGGGACGTATTCTGGAAGCCAGAGGAGCTTCATTTTCCATGGTATTGCTTCGCATATAATCAAATAACTCCCTATTTTTTTCTCCTGTATTATTCTTATATAACCTGATAATCAGACCTGTGAACCATTCTGCTATTTGCTGAGCGCTATACCGGTACAGTATTGGTAACTGTTATTCTAACAATATATCCTCAACGGTTACAAACCGGTATCCTTTCGCCTGCAGCTGATCTATAATCTGTAATGCCGCATCAACGGAAGTCTGATAATAGTCGTGTAATAAAATAATAGCATTTTCTTTGGCTTTCGTCACTACCCTATTTGTAACTGTGGATGCATTCATGGTTTTCCAGTCCAGAGGATCGATATTCCACATTACCGGGAGCATGGTAATCCGGCAGTCTAGCTGATCATTCCAGATGCCAAAGGGAGGCCGGACATATTCGGTTCCTTTTCCGGTAAGTTCCCTTACCAGATCGCTTGTTTTCGCAAGTTCTCCACATGCCTTTTCCGCCGACAACTGGTTCAGGTTAATATGGGAATATGTATGGTTGCCAATCACATGGCCTTCTTCTGCCATTCTTTTTATAATATCTTCATGTCCCTTAATATTTTTTCCCATAACAAAGAAACTGGCTTTTACTCCCCGCTCCTTTAAACCATCCAGCAGCTCCGGCGTAAAAACAGGATGGGGACCATCATCAAAAGTCAGAGCAATCTTTGGCTTCACATCATCTGCGTCCTCTGTCTCTTTCCCTTTATCTGGTCCCCGTCCTGCTTCAGTTTCTTTTATTTCTGTTAACGGCGTCTCCCCGGAATCCCCGTATATCTTTGTATCCATTGCATCCAAACTCTCGGCTGCCCCAGGCTTTGACTGCCACAGATTCACCATACATAATACAAAAACTACTATTCCAGCCAGGATCAAACCTCTTTCCACATATTGTTTCCACTTCTCCATAACTATCCACAATCCATTGAAGTCTTAACAACAATATATGCCTTATTCGAAAAACATATGCTCCATATAAAAATCGTTAAATTCTTTGTCACTGGAAAGATTGATTTCCGTAGACAGTCCCACAATTCGTTCCATCTCCCTGTCACCATCTTCCGATATAAAATAACGGATGGCACCGCCCAGGCTGCTGTTACCTACCGTTTGGATCTTATTTTCAAATTCTTCCGGCAGCATCCCAATCTGTATTGCTTTTTTCGTATCAATATGAAAACCAAACCCGCCAGCCAGATAGACAGTTGTTACCTGGTCATAAGTTACCCCATAGCGCAGAAGCAGCGTTTCCACGCCTCCTCTGACGGCTGCCTTGGCAAGCTGGATTTCCCGTACATCCTTCTGGGTAAATACAATATCTTTTCCATCCGGTGTTCTTGCAATCGGGAATCCGTCGTCAAAATAATCTTCATCCAAAAGTCCCGTCTCATCCACAAACGCTTCCCGGACAAGCTCAGCAGCTGTTTCGATTACTCCGGTTCCGCACAGCCCAATGGGCGGTTCATTTCCAATGGTCTCTACCTCTGCACGCTCTTTGTTCAGATGTACCCCGCAGATAGCGCCTTTTACACTGCCCATTCCCCAGGTAATATTCCCCCCCTCAAAAGCAGGTCCTGCCGCCGTGGAGGACACCAGTATCTTATCCTTGTTGCCAAGTGCCATTTCTCCGTTTGTTCCAAGGTCAACCAGAAGACAGATTTCTTCCCTTTTAAAAAAGTCACAGAAATACATCCCGGATACAATATCTCCGCCAACATAGGTAGAAATACCGGGCAGCACTACTACTTCACAATCCAGCAGCCCTTCTCCCAGAATATGTTCAAAAGGTTCTTTTACCATCTTAATATTAACCGGTGTGAACGGCACTACCCCTAACGTCTCACAGGAATATCCCATGAGCAGATGCCCCATGGTGGTATTGCATCCGATCACTACCTGTTCCACCTGCCCGGAGGCAATACCCGTTTCTTTTAAAATCTCACGGATACCGGTTAAGAGATCCTGGCGGATTGAAGCCTTTAGTTCTTCTTTCTTCCCGTCATTGGACGCCTGGATGCGGGATATGACATCTGCCCCAAAGCTTCTCTGCTTATTAATGGTAGAAAAAGAATGCACAACCTCCCTGCTCTGTTTTCCTACCAGATTCAGTGCAATGGTGGTGGTTCCGATATCAATTGCTATGCCAAATGCCGTGTCCTTTAATGCTCCCGAATCGTATTGTTTTCCCGTGTAGTCAGAAACAATTTCAAAATCAGACTCATCATTTCTGTCTAATGCTATTTTACAGTCCCCATCCGGAAATGCTCTGCAGGACAGCCGGTAGCCCATGTCCAGTTCCTCTTTTGTAAACTTTTTCTCATCCGAAGGCGTGATGAAAAGGCTGCCTTCCAAAAGCCTTATCTTACATTTCCCACAGACTCCTTTCCCTCCGCATACAGCGCTGAAATAAACATCGTGGGCAATCAGGGCGTCCAGAATACTCTGCTTTTCTGCACATGGTATCCGGTAGCTCTTTCCCTTCTCAATTACTTCTATCATAACAGGTGCCACCTTTCTTAATTTACAGTGCAGTGCACTGCATTTTCTGCAATCATGCTGCATCCGGAATTCCTTTTCATCATCAGTCAGAATCAGGATCAGACATGACGTTTTAACTGGATCAAACATGAATCCTGAGGTGATGCCGATCCCCAGCAGTTCTTCCGCCCTAATCTGGCGGTGCATCACCTGCTGCATTTCCATCGGAATATCATGGGGGGCTTCCAGACGCTTCTTAATTCCCGCTTTCCGGCTGGCGCACTCCTCTCTCAGTACATCCTTTAGGGCATCTTCCATCTGAAACAGATAACTGTCAGCCATGGCATCAATCAGCATCCCCTTCAGATAATCTCCCTGGCGGAACATCTCTGTACTATAGGCACTTACTTCCCCTCCAACGGTTGTTAGAACATATGCCGCCTGGTGTTCCGTAAGATTTGCCTGCTTTGCAACCTCTTCCGGTACGGTATCAAATTTAATTAGGGCATGGGACTCTATTTTTCCATATACCAGTTCTTCCAGTTCCTCATACTCTTCTTCCACTTCTTCATAAATAGGGTTATCTTCCTTGCAGTCCAGTAGCTGAAGGACCACCTTTTTATCTATCCTGACGTCAAATCCATCCAGACAAATAATCTCACCCTTTCTCGTTATCTGCATATTTATACCTCCTGCATACCGCACACCTGGCTGTAGTACTGCGCCAGTAGAAAATGTGAACAAAGTTCGCACTGTGAATGCCATCTTCTTTCACACTTGAATATACGCCGGTAAATGTAAGCAAGGCTGTTACACAACCCTTCCGGTATGCAACAGCCTATGTAAATTTTTTCGTTTTTTATAACTTTAATTGGCTAAAACAGCTTTTTTTGCAACTTCGGCGCAGGTCGCTGCATCCGGTGTATAATAGTCTGCTCCAATTTGTTCTGCAAAGCTTTCATTTACGGGTGCTCCACCAACCATTACGATATATTTATCACGGAGACCTTTTTCTTTTAACTCATCAACAACAGTCTGCATATTCGGCATTGTTGTGGTAAGAAGTGCTGACATACAGATAATATCTGCTCCAACTTCTTCTGCCTTATCAATAAATGCTGCCGGCTCTGCATCTACGCCGATATCATGAATTTCAAGACCTGCTCCTTTTAACATCATTACTACAAGGTTTTTACCAATATCATGTAAATCGCCTTTTACGGTACCAACAACTGCTTTACCAACCGGTTCATTTCCAACTTCAACCAGCTTTGGTTCCAAAATTGCCAGTCCGGCATTCATTGCTCTGGCTGCCACCAGTACTTCCGGTACGAAAACTTCATTATTTTTGAATTTTTCACCAATGATCATCATTCCCGCTAACAGACCTTCGTTTAAGACTGCTTTTGGATCCAGGTTCTCATCAATTGCCTGCTGTACCAATGCCTTTACGTTTTTTGCTCTTCCTTTTTGTAAAAATGCTGAAATCTCTTCAATAATTGCCATGACTAATATCCTCCTTTTATTTGCCATTACATTTTATAATTACAACTGCTCTCCGCAAAGCATCTGTAATTTGTATGTCCACAGTATAATTCATTTTAGAAATCTTTTTTTGTAATTATTTTAGATTCAATGTATTTTTTTTGCATTATGTATGATATAATGGAGAAAAATAAAGGTTTTATTTGCGAATTGTCTAAATTACACAAATTGAACCTTCGGGTTTTGTATATATTTTACTTTAGATATCACTCTCACAAAATTTTTACCATTTATTGGTCCGGGAGGTAACAACAATGACACCATATCTCTACACTGTGGTTGAAAAAGAACATTTAACGGAAATGCTGGGCGCATTCCAGGCCTGCGTAGATCTGCCCATTCAGGTAATTGATGAAAACGGTAAGATCCTGGAGTCCAGCGGGGCTGAGACCTGCTTCTGCAATACATTTAAAAAACATCTGCCTAAGGATGACAGCTGCGAACTGCTGCATATCAATGCCAGTAAGCGTGCCATCACCCTTGGTGAGACCTATATATTTTCCTGCCATGCGAATCTGAACCATATTGTATTTCCTCTGCTGAATAAGAATGCTTTCTTTGGTTCTATTCTCGTAGGGCCTTTTTTAATGGATTCACCGGATTCTCTTTTGATTCTGGATATTGCAAAACGCTATGAGATTCCTACCGAATCTCTTTTAGAGCTGTACGAAGAATCAAACTCCATCAAGGTCATTACACCGGCACATGTGACCCAGATCAGTAAATTGCTCTATTATCTGT
>NZ_JAWYAJ010000395.1:8228-10888 GCF_034124845.1 Robinsoniella sp. | reverse complement strand
AACTGTAGTAATGGCGTTATCCATCTGCAGTTCACCAACCGGTATTATGGCAAATAAATATCCCGAGCAGTTTGTTTCGTTTACGCCTTCCGGGATCTTCCAATCCAGGTTGACTTTTATCTTGGTAGAATCCTCCGAATCAATCTGTGGCTCTGAATGTGACAGATTAGATACTGCTGGCAGCGATTTTTTCACGGTCAATTTGCCGTTTGTTACTGCGGAATCCAGAGTCTGACCGATATTTCCAACTTTTTTCACCACCAATTCTATATTATAATCAGCGTCTAATGCTTTTGGTAAATCAACCTGACAAGTCGTTCCGCTGGAATAATGAAAGGATGCATCCTTCGTAACGTCTTTGCCTTCCGATGTTACCGTTAATTTAAATTCATATTTCGTATTTGCCGAATACGTTGGATCCTTCCAGATGAAATCTACCATATAGGGATAATAAACTTCACTGGGTACCTCACCGGTAATGGCATTTACCTGTTCTTCCATCAATGGGAGGGTAATCGTATCGGCGGCTGGTTCGGAATCTTTATAGAATACTTTGTCTCCGGTATTGCTACCGCTTAATGCTGTTACGGACCAGGTCAGTGTATGATTGAGCGTTTCTGGATTTGGATAATCATCTCCCATCAATTTTTTTATGTCTTCTGAGGTTAAATCATAACGAAGAGCCTCTGTTTTCAGCAGTTCTTTTTCAATCGAAGCCCCGGTTACCGGATTCGTGATCACCACTTTATATCCTCTTACATTTTCTTTGCTTTCATTGGGATTCTGCCAGGTTAAACTATATCCAGGTTCTGCTGTGGTGCCGGTATAAGTCTTTTCAAGACCTTTTGGTGGTGTCAGATTGGCAGTTGTACTTAATAAAAACCTCTTTTCTTCCGTATCAGAAGATAAATAACGGTATTTGACCGTTTTGTCCGAATAGTTATCCGGGTTTAACGACATGGAGTTTTGCTGATCCGAAATGCATATCTGTACTAAATACGCATGCCAGAATTTATTTTCGTATTTTTCTCCCGGCTGGCTATAGTCAATGGTTAAGGCCGCTTCTCCGGTTCCCCAGTTAATATCCATATCATGCTCATTGGAATGCCACTGGAAATATGCATCATTTTCATTATTTAAGAAATAATCAATGACTTTAATCTTCGCCGTACCGTTTTTAAACATGTCATATAATTTATCTTCTAAGAGATGTCCCTGGCTTAATTCACGTAAACCAGAATATAAATTATAGGGACTTTTTGTGAAAATTTCATTTATATTTTTAATGGACAAAGTTACCTTGCTGCTGTTGGCTTCCTGCTGTATCTCCATTTTTTCCGGAACTTCCAGCGTTGGTAATGGTGGCATCATCACAAAGGTCTGTACGATGGATGTTTTACTGTCGGTGGTTATATCAATTTTATTCTCACCTTCCCCTATACTGTAACCTTTTGCCTGAATGGACAGATATAGTTTTTGTCCCATGTATTTCTCAGCAATACTCTTCAGATTTAATGTCAGTCCTTCCAGATTATTGCTGTCGTAATGCTGACCCCAAATTGGGGCTCCCTTGCCGGTTTTTATTCCGTCTACGTATTCATAATTGGTAAAAATGGAGACTTCATAACCGCTGGTTAACCCCACCAGACCTTTCCATTTCATTTCATAGGTCGTTCCCATTACGCCGGTGACTTCTTTTGTGTCCGGTATCGGCAGCTCATAAAAATAATTCTGTAAAATATGGTTTACATTTGTAAGTTCATCATTTTTATCCCAGTTGAAATCATCTGTTTTTCCTATGGTATCCAGAAGCGCATCAAAACTTGCTTCATTCCAATAGCCTTTTTCTCCGGCAGCATCCTTTTCCGTATAGCTTTGGCTGTCACCGTTGTCGGTGTTATATTTTGCAAACGGTTCATTGCCAACCATCCATTTATGAAGCTGTAAGGGGGTATTGCCAAGCTTTAAATAAGGAAGTGTAGATGCTACTCTGTCACTGATAAAATAGCAGTCACGCATACTGGCTCCGGTACATTCTTTATCCCTTAAGTCACTGCTGTTTCCTGTATATCTGCGGGCGCCGATAATTCCTCCGATGTAACCGCATACTTCATCTTTCGTTGCCGCCTTTCCGTCAATCCAACCGATTTTACCAAGGCTGTAGCAATTGATTACGATCCCCTTATTCAAGGTTGAAGCATCGTTTGCATAGCCGATAATACCGCCAGCAGAATTCGCATTTGACAACTCACTTGCAGCTACCCGTTTCACGGATACATTTCCCGTATTATAAACAGATATTACAGCTGAACCTGCTAATTCCCCTGCAATTCCCCCTGCTTCTTTATCTGCGGTTACATGAAATGTATTGTAAGTAGCACGGAACTGTTTGGATTCATTATCCGGATCAATTTTAATATCACTCATGACCTTCGTAGCAACACCGCTGACATAACCCGCGATTCCTCCCACACGCTGTCCGCCCTGAACTACCGGGACTTCTGCACCGTTAGGGATTTGGGTTGAGCACGCAGTAATCGTTCCGCTGGTAAGACTGCCTACGATTCCTCCCACATTAACAGAAGAAGCGTTGGATATCACACTTGCATAATTAGTACATCCATTTAATGCAGTTCCAACCGGCGAAGCCATGGACCCTG
>NZ_JAWYAJ010000395.1:0-8218 GCF_034124845.1 Robinsoniella sp. | reverse complement strand
ATATCGGATCTGTCTAACTTTAATTCCTTCTTATTAGAACAATTTTTAAACGTACTGTTAGAATTTCCTGTATTCCCCAACACACCTACAATACCGCCTACACCGGTTACTGTTTTTGTACCTACTGACCTATCAACTGATAATTCGCCTTCGTTAATTAAATTTGTAAATAATTCTCCTGCATAAGGCATAGCTCCCACACATCCTCCGATTCCGGACGGTGTTGCATTTGCTTCCTTATTCCATATGGCGGAAACATTACCTTTATTTGTGCAGTTACTATATTCGCCGGTATTGAAAGCACTGGAAGTGCCCTGGTATATGCGCCCTAGTATTCCTCCGACGTTCTGAATTCCAGAAATGGAACCGCTATTAGCATTATTCTGTACTTTTAAGTACGCTCCGTCTTCCTGTCTTCCAATGATACCGCCCACATCACCTCCGCCTTTTATGGTACCGGTCGTACCATTATTACAGTTTTCGATTAAACCAACGGAAACTGCATTGCTCTTGCTTTTTATAACACCTATAATGCCTCCGACCTGGGCAAAATTATTGACATCGACGACTCCATAATTATTACAGCTATTAATATAAACTTTTGTAGTCGCATAACCAACGATTCCACCCATTCCGCAATAAGTATAATTGTAAATATCCAGTTTCTTATTGGAATTCATTTTTATTTTTCCGTAGTTATTACAGGAATTAAGAATCAGATACTGGTCGTTACCGGAAGCATTTCCCACGATTCCCCCAACAGAACCGCATGATTCTCCGTTCATAACAATATTCATGTAATTGTTGCAGGAGTCAAAGTTTTTGGTCAGTGTTTTGAGGGCTTCGGAATTTTTTATATCCTTTCCCGGTTTGGGTCCGGCATAATTTCCTACGATACCACCTGCATTGCGGACGTCACAGGTAAGGAAATCTCTTGTCTCTCCAGCTTTACCATTATTACAATTAATAAATGTAGTTGAGGATCCATTTCCGACTATACCTCCTACATTCGTAATGCCTGCAGGCTGGTTGCTTTCATCGGCATAGCAGATCCTTCCCTGGTTGCTGCAATTGGTCAGCTTAACATTGGCGGCATATCCGGTGATCCCTCCAATATCACTGCTGTTCTCCTGTAAAGGATTAATCATTGCCTGGGAGGTGTTCTCACAATCCGTAATATCTGCTGAATTGCTCTGAAAACCGCTGATTCCTCCTATCCGTGTTTTTCCACCGATAATTCCCTTATTTTTACACGCTGTAATTGCGACACTGCTGTTTCCGTAAATACCGCCGGCATTTAGTACACCTGTTACAGAGGCATAATTTACAATATAGCCATCTCTTGCGTTGCCATTGTTAGGAGCATCCCGTAAAATGCTGCTGTTTTTATCCCCAATTCCGACGATTCCGCCTACATTCGTGCATCCGTTAATGGAAGTACGTGTATCCGGTGTTGTGTTAATGGCATATTCATCGCTGTCTCCAATACGTTTTAAATAAATCGTTCCCGCATTGCGTCCGGCGATTCCACCAACGCCGCCGTCCGTCTTCAGATTGCCCTTATCATCAAAATTCCGATTGCCAAGTCCGCTAATCGTACCTCTGAATTCACAGTTTTTCACGATATGACTTTTGTTATTGTATCCGATGATACCGCCGGCATATAAGGTCTGTGCCATTTCACCAATATGAATGGTACCGCTGTAAATATAATTTTCTATACTTACGGGATTATTATCCGTTGCAGATCTCTCATCTTTTCCGATAATGCCGCCGATCAATGGGGTATTTCCTGCGGTACTATTAACAGCAGCCTGGTTAACATTGATATTGATGGTAACATTACTGTCTTCTTCGCTGTTCTTTTTCATGGTAACAGTTCCCAGGTTCCAGCCAATTATGCCGCCCAAGATATTACTGCCAGTGATAGAGTTTGAATTGGAACTATTTTGTTTTGAAGAACAATTATTAATTTCACCCGCGGCGATCCCTTGGGAAGCACCATTATTAATGCCGGCGATTCCACCGATTGCATTGCGTTCGGTGCCTGTGACAGCTCCTGCCACACTTCCAAGATTGATACTTGCTTGAATGATGCCGGAGTTGATTCCTGTGATACCACCAGCCTGTGCATAATCACTCCTTATGGTTCCGGAACTGTTGCTGCAACTTTCCAGTGTGCCAAAATTCATGCCTACGATTCCGCCGGACTGCCCATAATTACTGATAACATTTCCATAATTTTCACAATTTAAAATCTCTTTACCGGACTCATTTACACCGGTGATACCGCCTGCGTAACCGGAACCAATTACATTATCCGATGCATCTCTTTTTTCCGATGTAATATTGCCATAGTTACTGCAGGATATAATGCTCTTGGAGTTATGGCTGCCTACGATTCCGCCCACATAATTCTCACCCGTTACATTTGCCCTGTTCACTAAATTCTCAAGAGTAGGCTGTACGCCCTGGATAGTGGAATCGTTGTCTGTGCCTTCCTGTAACAGGATTCCCTCATTAACCCCGATCAGACCGCCCACATAGTTTCTGCCCACGACGGTAGGTATAATCCGCTCACTTCCGATTGCGGTTCCGGATATACTTCCTTTATTAAATCCGGTGATTCCGCCTACTTTGTCACCGCCGGGAGCCGATACGTTGGCAAATGTCGTACAATTGACAATGGAAGCTTCATTGGTACCAACAAGACCGCCTGTATTGCTGCCGCCAACGATAGAAGCATATTGATTGGCGCTGCAACTGTCAACCCGCGCCGGTTTTGAAGGGTCTGTAGTATGATTTAATCCTACGATTCCTCCCACACTGCTCCTGCCTTCTATTTTGAAGCTTTTCGCATCTCCTATGACACAATTTTTGATGATGCCTTCATTTACTTCGCATAGTCCACCCAGATATTTACTTGGAGATTTCACACTTCCTTCGTTATAACACTGCTGAATTAAACCAGTAGATGTATTTCTGCCCGTAATACCACCTATAAAATAGGAAGTTCCTGTTATTTGATCAGAAGTTGCAGCATCTTCTTCGATCTGAATGCCATCCGGTATGACGATAGAAATATCACCATAATTATTGCTCGATGTTACCGTTAGATTACTGCCTTTTTCGTTACACCCGATAATACCGCCCACATAGCGGGAGCCGGTAACCGAAGCTGTATTGCGGCACCTTACAAAATTCGTTATGGTCTTTTGCACTCCACCCTGTTCCTGTGAAGCATTCGCATCAAAGACGCCATAAGGATAATATACTGACAGACTTGCACATTGAATAGGTACATCGATCAAATTCGCCACGCTGGAATGATAGCCGATAACGCCACCCACATAGGCTTCTCCTTTAATGGAAATACTGCCCGCTGTAGCGCCTGTGATCTGCACTTCCGTCTGATTATTATCTTGTACCGGCACAATATTGCAGCCTATGAGACCGCCCACATAATTTTTACCGGAGATTTGTGAATCTGCACCGCCATTATAGGTTACCTCAACACCGTTAATACCGCTTATATCGGAATTCATTCCCAGATATCCGCCAACGTAATTGTTCCGTCCCCGTACACATCCGGAGATATTGCGGTATCCGCTGATAGAAGACACATTCCATCCTACAATTCCGCCTACAAAAGAATTGCCGTATACATAATTGGTGCTGTCTGCGTTGTTTGCGCCATCTCCAATTACAGAACCCAGATTTAAACCTGCGATTCCTCCGGCACAGTCGGCTGTTGTGAGAAAATCATATTTTGCATCAATAATGTTATCTTCGGTTTCTTCATAGCTGCTTAAACATTTATTTAATTCACCATAGTTTACACCGGTAATTCCTCCGCTGTATCGTTTCACAGCGTATACGAATCCTGTATTGGTACAACTGCTTATCTTACTTGCAGAGTTTGTATTTTCAGCCGGTAATCCTCCCTGCATTAATGCTTTATAATAATTATTAAGATTTCCTTTTATGGCATCTCTTTCTGCATCGCTTAGGTCTTTCTGCATGAGTTTTTTATAATATTCATCAGTGCCGGAAGCCAGTTCATCCAGTTGCCCATTCCAGTCAGCCTCCAATAATTTCTGAACGCTGTCAAAGTCCGCTCCGTTCATACCTACAATACCGCCTACCATAGAAGCGCCCAGTACATTTGATGAGTTTACATAATTGGATATCACTCCGTTTTCATCGTAGGTAAACCCAAAAATTCCCCCAACCATGTTACCGCTGCCGATTACAAGGCCGTTAACATCTTCTTTTCGTCCAGTGATATTTTCCAGTATTGTGGATATAAGTCCTCCGTTTGTAACAGTTCCCATATTGACGCCGATCAGTCCGCCGACGAAATCCTTGCCCAGAACAGCATTGTTTACAAAACAATCCGTAACTTTTGCCTGCTCTCCCAGATTACCTCCCGCAATACCTCCAACGCACGTTCCTAAATAAGAGGGCAATGTTCCATCCACCTGATTCAAATCATTTATACATGTTTCAAAAAGTTTATCGCTCTTCGTAAAGTATGTTTCATCCAGTACATTTTCACATTTTTTTAAAATGCCTTCATTATATCCCACTATTCCGCCAATATAAAGCGGCTCCCGGGATAAAGCTCCGGTACCATCCGGTTGTTCATTTTTGTTAGACAGGCTAATAATTCCTTTATTAATGCAGCCTTGTAATTTTCCGGTATTTTTATTTTGCCCTGCGATTCCGCCAAAGTTCTGTATCGCTGTATCCTCATCTGTTACAACGGCTAGATTATTGTAATTTTTAAGAGAAGCTACCTGATCGGAATGATTTAAACCAATAATTCCGCCCACGTTTTGATTTCCCGACACTATATTTTGCGTTGCCTTTTGATCGTTGTCCACAACCGGCGATGTGGTTACATCAGAAACCTCACCCTTATTTTCACCAATCACACCGCCTATGTTTTTGCCGAAATTGGCAACCGTGCTCCCGCTTTCTTCACCGCTGCTATTATAATTTTTTGCCTGTACTGCGGCCTGGACCTGAACATCCGTAATCTTACCTGTCTCATTATTTGTGCCTGTAACAGCACCTACATTTGTTATTCCTGAAACGGATGAATCCAGGAGACGAAGTCCCTTGATCTCTCCGCCATTTATTGCAAATAGTCCTACATTATTTCCGATTTTGGCATCAGCTTTGATATCTATGCCGGTTATCCGGAAATTCCGCTTATGATTGTCTTCATCTGTTGTTTCTTCAACGGCAAATTGACCTTTAAATTCTGATACGATATTGGTCAAATCATTTTGATCCGCTTTTACTTCTCTTACAAACACCAGGGGTTCAAAAAGTTTCTTATTTAGCATAACCGTATGAGAACTGTCATTGTTGTATTCCGGAGTCTTCCAGTTAATATCCCCGGTCTGCAGGAAATAGGATTCTGCAGTTACATGACGCATATTGTTCAGATGACGTGCATACTTAATGGTGTAAGGAGAATCTAAAGTGGAGTCATTTTCTTCTAAACCAGTCTCCAACTTACCGCTTCCGCCTGCATCTACCATAACCCCATTGTAATCAGCTTCTTTTTCGCCGCCTCCAAAGTTGGCACTTTCATAATTGGAAATACCTTTTTGATCCGAAACGGACATCCCTTCCAATTTAGGAGTTACTTCGCAGTAAATATAATCCGTAGACAATATCCCTTTGTATTTTTCCAATATGCTGTAGTGGATACAATCCAGGCTCAAAGAATAGGTATTGGTACTGCTGTTGTATATAAAGATTGGATCCGAAGAAGATGTAGATGTGCCTGCTTTTTCTTCTGCTGTTTTCCAATCAGTAGGTGTGCCTACACCAGCTTTTACCTTTCCTATACTGACACTGAAATCGGGTCTGTTTTTTGATTTGATTTTCACATCATAATATAGTTTACCTGCAAGAGAGGAATCAGCGGAAAAAGCAGGGTTTCCTGACTCTGCCCCTGCTCCTTCAAGTGGTAAGTTTTTATCCTGCCATTCTAAATATAATCGGTCACCGTTCACTAATTTTACAGCCGGCTGATATACTTCCACCGTGCTGTTGGCGTAGTTGGACATACTGATTCCGTAGTAGCCCTGGCGATTTTCTTTCAGGCTTTTGGTATCACGCTTTACTACGTTATATTTTTCACTGCCGTTCAGTTCATAAGGATAAATATTAGGTTTCTGGCAAAAATTAACAATTTTTTCCGAATAAAAAACGCTTAGAACAATACCGGTTGTTTTATCATATTCCAGTAAAAAACAATGGTCGGTTATATTCTCATCCTTTATGCTGGGTTCAATGATTTCTGACCAGAATGGATTATAGAAAATATCGTCATCTTTTGATGACATATCTTCTCTGTTTCCTAAATAACCTTCCTTACTATTAATAAACACGGATACAATTTTACTGCTGCTATGATTTTTTTCCCATTCTTCTTTAACTGTGGGATCGTCATCCGGAAAATATCCGTTTAACTGCAAGATGTCTTCCATCCTGGTAGTGTTGAGACCTGTATCATATGTAGCAATACGCTCATTAAATTGGTTTAGTGCTCCCAGTTCTTTTTGCTGAGTCAGATAATTCTGAGCAGCGTAAAAAACAGTTTCCGCTGTTTGGTTTGCCTTAAGCATATAGGCGGTCACCATATAACCGTACACCGCTACTGTCACGATGGTACCGATAATGGCAACAACGGTGATAACGGAAATCATTTCTAATAATGTGAAGCCTTTGGTTTGTTTTAGTGTTTGTTTTATTTTGGCAAACATTATAAGTTCATCCTTTCTTGGGGTGATTATTGTAAAATATAGTTAGTTATTATTCGTATTAGTAAATGTAGGATTTTTTATTCTGCACTTAATAATAGGGATAATGTTTTGGTAAATAGGCAGGCATATTGCCTGCCTTAGTGATAATCTATTACGCAATATATTTTGTTATATTATGGTGTTTCTGTTTCTTTTTCTTTTGGATAAGTAGCTTTATTACCATCTTTTACGTCCCAAGTCACTTCAGTTAATGTGTTATTTTTGCCAATAACGGCTGTTATCGTTACATTTTTAATTTCATTAGCATTAAAAAATTCACTTATACCTTTAAAATTGGAATCAGTAATAAAAGTACCGTTGTCTACGATTTTATAACCAGTAGCATTTTCCGGAATTGTTTTTCCAGCCGTTTCCTGTCCAGTCAAAAACGTCTGAATAGAAGTATACGCCGTCTTAGCATTTGCATCTACAGACGTTTTTCTTGCCGTTGATAAAAACTTCACCAAATTCGGTGCGATCAAAGCGATCAGGATTGCTATGATAGCAATAACGATGATCAATTCGATTAATGTAAAACCTTTCTTCTCCTTTGCTGATTTTCTCAGCTTCTGCATGAATGTCATAATTCATACCTCCTTAAATTTATGTTTTTGTATGTATAAACCCTTTGGGGATTTATCAAAATTATATCACATTGAGAATGCAAAAAAATTACGCGAAGAGCTTCTGCATTAACATGTTCTTGTCGATTCCATAGTCAACTGCCATTTCTGGTTTTATGATATGGTTTTGAGCCAGTTCCAGTAAATGTCCATCCATGGGCTGCATGCCCAGCCTGCCGCCTGTTTGTAAAACGGAAGTGATCTGGTGGCATTTATTTTCTCGAATCATATTCGCAACGGCATCCGTGATTAATAAGATTTCAAGGGCTGCTACCCTGCCTTTTCCATCTGCTGTAGGAACAAGCTGCTGGGATATCACTGCCTTTAATACGGAAGCTAATTGTGTCCGTATCTGCTGCTGCTGATATGGTGGAAATACATCAATAATACGGTCTATGGTCTGCGCTGCGCCTGTTGTATGCAGGGTAGAAAATACCAGGTGTCCGGTTTCGGCTGCTGTTACCGCCGATGCGATGGTTTCCAGATCTCTCATTTCTCCTACCAGAATAATATCAGGATCTTCACGGAGTGCGCTTCTGAGTGAGGCTGCAAAGCTGTTGGTATCTACGCCTACTTCTCTTTGGTTTACCATACAGTTTTTATGCTGGTGTACATACTCCACCGGATCTTCTATGGTAATTATATGTTCGCTGCGGCTCTGGTTAATATAGTCCAGGGAGGATGCCAATGTGGTAGATTTACCACTTCCGGTGGGACCGGTAACAAGTACCATGCCGCGTTTCAGCATAGCGAGATCTTTTAGAATCTTTG